>DAIDKV010000147.1 GCA_027449865.1 Planctomycetales bacterium | reverse complement strand
CACCACCACCGCCACCACCACCGCCCTGATTGTCGCCCCCCGCGCCGCCAAATCCCCCCAGGCCACCGCCGCCGCCGGAGCCGATGTTGAGGTTTCCGCCGTTACCCCCGTTTCCACCGACCGCCCCGTCGTTCGCGAACGTTACCGCCGAGAGCGTCACCGCGCCCGAGTTCACAAACAGCGCTCCACCGAGGCCGCCGCCACCGCCGCCCCCATACCCGCCGTCGGCGCCCGTTCCCCCGTGCGCGACCGCATGGTCCAGTGCCAGATCCGCGATCGAGACCGAACTGCTCCCCGCGTCGATGAACAGAATCCGGTACGCGTCGTTCCCGCTGATCGTGTGCCCGTTCCCCTCGATCGTCACCCCATGCTTCGCCGTTAATAACGGCAACGCCTGAGAAAGCGTGATCGAGCTCGTGATATCGATCACCACGGAGCCCGACGCACTATTGGCCGAGTTGATCGCCGTCATGAGCGATGCCGTGTCGCTCGCCGTGTAGACCTGGGCCACCGCCGGCCTCGCCGCGCCAGCCAGGAAAAGGGCCCACGCCAACAGGAGCGCAGCCCTCCCATTCACCACCATCTTCATCTTATTCTCTCCCAGGAAGGTCAACCACGGGCCCGATTCTGCCCGCGGACACTCCAAAATTGGATCACGCGGCTACCCAAATCTCAAGCGCAAAGTTCACCCATTCATGGAGTTCTTGATCCATTTAGCCTTATGTCCAGGGTGGTTGGTCGCGAGAGCGATCCGGGCCGCGAACCTGGATTTTCGGGAGGGACGATTCTCGCTGATGCCGGAACAGTTCGTCGCCTCGATCTGGAGGCTGTTTTGAGGGGGGATTTTTTGAGAAAGTCCTCGGCGGGAGAGGACTTCCAGGGTCTGGCGGACGAGGGACGGTGGCGAAATCTCGACCGGATGTTAGACTTTTTGTTCAGGGGCGGGGACGATCCCCGCGCTGGCTTTCTCCATGTTGCGATTGGGCATCAATGTTCAGGTTTCTCCACGCCGCGGATATTCATCTCGACAGTCCCCAGCGCGGACTTGACCGGTATGAGGGGGCCCCCGCCGCCGAGTGCCGGGCGGCCACCCGTCGGGCGCTGGAGAACCTCGCCAGAACCGCGATGGAGGAAGAGGTCGCGTTCGTCCTGATCGTCGGCGACCTCTACGACGGCGAGTGGAACGACTATCAGACGCCGCTGTTCCTCGCCGGGGTGATGTCCCGACTTCGCGACGCGGGTATTCCGGTTTATTTAATCCGAGGCAACCACGACGCGCAGAACCGGATGACGCGTGATTTGCGGCTCCCGGAGAACGTCAAGATTCTCTCATCCGACCGTGCGGAGACGGTCGTGCAGGAAGACTGTGGGGCGGCGATCCACGGGCGAAGCTTCGCCACCCGGGCCGTGCTGGAGAACCTGGCGCGATCGTATCCGGCGAGGGTTCCCGGCCTTTTCAACGTGGGACTGCTGCACACCTGTGTCGACGGCCGGGAGGGGCACGAGCCGTATGCCCCGTGCTCGCTCTCGGATCTGCGTTCGCGAGAGTATGGATACTGGGCGCTTGGGCACATTCACGCGAGGGAGACGCTGCACCGGGATGATCCCTGGATCGTCTTTCCGGGGAACGTGCAGGGTCGGCACGTTCGGGAGCAGGGGCCGAAGGGATGCGTGCTGGTGACGGTTGACGACGGGCTGCAAGTCGCCTCGATCGAGCCGAAGTGGCTTGACGTGGTCCGCTGGCAGACCTGCCGGGTCGACGCGGCGGGCGCCCGAGACGTCGACGAGGCTCTCGGGCGGTTGGAGCGGGAGCTTGATCGGATGGTCGACGGAGCCGATGGGCGGCTGCTGGCCCTCCGGATCGAGTTTCAGGGCGCGACCGAGGCGCACTCGGCGATGGCGGCCCGCGCGGCGCACTGGGTTCAGGAGGTCCGCCGGACCGCGATCGACGCGGGATCGGGGCGTGTCTGGGTCGAAAAAGTCGTCTTCAAGACGAGCGCGCCGACAGCTCTCGGGTCGTCGAGCGGCGATGCCCCGCTCGCCGAGCTGGCCGCGACTCTCGAAGAAATCCGGTCCGACGAGGCGCGCCTCCGCACTCTGGCCGACAGGGCGCTCGACGACCTGAAGCGCAAGCTCCCCGCTGATTTGCTCGACGAACTGGACGGCCCCGACCGACTCCGGAACCTGCTCGACCAGGCCGGTCCGCTCCTTTTCGAACGCCTCCTCGGCCGCGTGGGGACCGAGGTTTGATCACGAGGAAGACCAACCATGGCGAAGACGCGGCCACGAGACGCGACGATCGCGGACCAGGATAGTCCGTGGAAAGAAGCGCTCGACCATTTCTTCGAGCCCTGCTTGCACCTCTTCTTCCCCGACGCTCACGCCGGGATCGACTGGTCGCGCGGCCACGAACCCCTGGACAAGGAATTGCAGCCGATCCTCCGCCGATCGGAGACCGGCCGACAGTACGTCGACAAGCTGGTCAAGGTCTGGCTTGCCGACGGCCAGGAGCAGTGGATTCTCATCCACGTCGAGGTGCAGGGCTCTCGCGAGGGGAAGTTTTCGCTTCGAATGCACGTCTACAATCACCGAATTTTTGATCGGTATGGCCGGGAGGTCGTCAGCCTGGCGATCCTCACCGACGATGATCCTGGATGGAAGCCGAGCCGATATGAGTCGTCGCGGTGGGGATTCCGGACGCTCACCGAATTCCCGGTTGTCAAGCTGCTGGAGTACGCCGGAGAATATCAACGGCTGGCGGCGGACCCGAACCCGTTCGCGGTGGTGGTTCTGGCGCAACTCAAGGCGATGGAGACGCGCCGCGACCCGGAGCGACGGCGGGCCTGGAAGGTGGAGCTGGTCAAGGGGCTGTACGACCGCGGGATGGGACCGGAGGTAGTCCGGGAATTGTTCCGGTTCATCGACTGGGTGCTGGAGTTGCCGGCGGGGCTGGAAGATCGGTTCCGGGATGAGATGGAATCTTACCAGCAGGAGAAGAAAATGCCCTACATGAACACCTTCGAGCGGCACAGCATGGTGAAGGGACTGCTCCCGGGCATTGAGGCGCTGCTCCGGGTGCGGTTCGGCGCCGAGGGTCTGGAATTGATGCCCGAGTTGAAGCAGGTTCGGGATCCCTACCTGCTGGAGGATCTCCTCCACAAGATCGAGACGGCGAAGACCCTCGCCCAGGTCCGCCGCTTCTGGACCCGCAAGCGGAAGCCGAAGGCCGAGCCCTCGGAGTGATCGGAGGCGGGATGCGAGCGCCGACGTTGCGGTTTCGGCTCTGGCAGATCATGGCGATCGCCGCCGTGCTGGCCCCGCTGTTTGCAGCCCTTGCCTTCGACGCGATCACCACGATTGCGGTGCTGCTGATCGCCGGCGCGATGCTGGGGCCGGTCGGGGCGGTGAGGCCCGGGCGTCGGCTCGGCGCGGCGGCCTGGTCCGCCTCGCTCTATCCGCTCCTGCCGTTCGTGTTCCTTTATGCGACCTGGTTGACCGCGTGGATCGTCCTGGGCCACCGGCCTCGATCGTCCCTGGACGACCCGAAATCCATCAGCCCGATCGTCCTGTTCCCCTACGCGTCGACGTTCTTCGCGGCGATGTCCGCGCCGTTTGGGTTGTGCGTCTCGTATCCTCTGATGATCGCGCACATCGTCCGGAGAATCCGGCGCGATCGGATTGGCCCCGAGAAGGTCGCGGCGTTGGGGCTCTTGCCGGTCCTGGTCTGGCTCGCGATGTGGGCCCTCGCGTTTCTTCCGCCCGACGGCCTCCGCGAGATCATGGTATGGTACGCGGATTAGCGGACCCACGAACGGGCCCAACCTCGGCCGATGGAGTCCTCTCCCGATGAAGAAGCTCATCAACGATCCGAATCGCGTTGTGGAAGAGATGCTGGAAGGGATGGTCGCGATCCATCCCGGGCTGAAGCGGCTGGCGGGCGAGTCGGTCCTGATCCGGGCCGATGCCGACGAGGCGAAAGGCCGTCAGGTCGGCCTGGTCTCCGGCGGCGGGAGCGGGCACGAGCCGGCCCATGCGGGCTACATCGGGCGCGGGATGCTCAGCGCGGCGGTCGCGGGAGACGTCTTCACCTCGCCGAGTCCCGACTCCGTCCACGCCGCGATCCGGGCCGTCGCGGCCGGGCCCGGGGCGCTCCTGATCGTCAAGAACTACACCGGCGACCGGCTCAACTTCGGCCTCGCCGCCGAGCAGGCACGCGCCGAGGGGATTCCCGTCGATCTGGTGATCGTGGCCGACGACGTCGCGCTGGCCGGCGGCGGCGGGCACGCGGGGCGTCGGGGGCTCGCCGGGACGATCCTCGTCCACAAGATCGCCGGCGCCGTGGCCGAGTCGGGCGCCACTCTCGCCGAGGTCGCCGCCGAGGCGCGCGAGGCGGCCTCGGCCGTCCGGACGATGGGCGTGGCGCTCTCGCCCTGCACGGTCCCCGCGGCCGGCCGGCCGGGCTTCTCGCTGGGCGAGACCGAGGTCGAGCTGGGCCTCGGCATCCACGGCGAGCCTGGCGTTCGTCGCGTCGCGATCGAGCCGGCCGATGCGCTGGTCGACCGCCTGATGGGCCCGATCCTCGACGAGGTCGACGCCGATCGGGTCGTCCTGCTCGTCAACAACCTCGGCGCCACGCCGACGATGGAACTCTCGATCGTCGCCCGGCACGCCATCGATGTGCTCGAGCGCTCGGGCCGGAGAGTCGAGAGAGCCTATGCGGGGACGTTCCTCTCGGCGCTGGAGATGGCGGGCGTTTCGTTGACGGTTCTTCCGGTCGACGATCATCGGCTCGCCCGCCTGGATGCCCCTACCGACGCGCCCGCCTGGCCGAACGCGTCGGCGCGGCCTCGATCGCGATCGACGGCCAGCTTCCCGCCGCC
>DAIDKV010000146.1 GCA_027449865.1 Planctomycetales bacterium | reverse complement strand
GATCCCTGTGGCCACCGAGCGACGAGAGGGGCGTGATGCATGAGGGAAGATGAGGCCGGATCGAAGGACGGGGCCCGAGGGCTCCGGGTCGTAGAAGGTACGTTCAATGATAATCCGATACATGTGATGCCGTGCCGCTCGGCCGACTAATATATAACGCTTGTTTTGGGACTAAACCCAGTCAGAGGAATTCGGCATGTGGAAATCCCTTGCGGGGGCGATGCTCCCGATCCTCATCGTCGGGCACGCCCAGGGCCAGATCATCCCTCCGGGCCCGAGGTTCCAGGTCGGCTATGGACGCGGCTTCGGCGTCGGGCCGGGCTCGACCGTCGCGGGCGATTACCTCCGCGGCGTCGGCATCGCCGCCTATGGGATGGGCATCTACAACGAGCGCACGGCCGTCGCCAACCGGATCAACGCCGAGACATCCATCATGGTCAATGAATACCTCTGGAGCGTCGTCGAGAACGAGAACCGCAAGAACGCCGAGCACCGCAAGGCGAAGCTCGCCAGGGAGGCCGAGGCCTCCAACCAGATCCGCGAGCGTATCCACAACAATCCCAACGTCCGCGACGTGGATAAAGGCGACGCCCTCAACGCCGTGCTGGAGGATCTGCTCGCCCCGAACGTCTCCGACTCGGTCTCGCGATACGCGAAGATCCCGCTCGATGCCAACGTCATCCGCCACATCCCGTTCAAGCGGGGCGACAAGGGCGAGGTCTTCTCGATGGGCCGGCTCTCGCTCAAGGGGAAGAAGATGCGGGCCGTCGCGTTCCAGGACCCTCGGTTCCACAGGGCCATCCAGAACTACCAGCTCGCCGTCGACAACGCCCTGGAACTGGCGATGGACGAGAACATGACCGAAAAGGCCATCAGGGACATCGAGAAGGCGTTCGACGACCTCGAAAACCTCTTCATGCGAACCCCCCACGTTCTCGATCCCAGGCATCAAAAGGAATATGCCGAGGGCAAGAATCAACTCGACAAGATGCGGCGCTCGCCGGACCTCTTCATGGGGCGAGACCTGCAGCCCGTCTTCCGCGAGATCGACTCGTATTCCGGCACCACCGTCGACGACCTGCGCCTCTTCATGCGGCGGCACAACCTGACGTTCGCACCCGCCGAAACCTCGGTCGAGCGAGAGCTTTACCCCCAGCTCTACCAGGCTCTGGTCGAGCATCGCTCGAAGACCACCATCGAGCAGGCCAGGTAACTGGACGAGGCATCTCAAACGGAGGTTCGATCGTCATGGCCCGTTACGGCGTCCCGATCTTCGCCGCCTGTGTGTATCTTGTCGCGGCCTCGTGGATCGTCGGCACCGAGGGCCAGTCTTACCGAGACTCCCTGCGCCGGGCTCGCCTTGCGGCCGTCCCGGCCCCGCCCGCTCCGATCTACTCGCCGCCCGCCGAGGGGCCTCGCGAGGACGTTGCCCCGCCGACGGTCCTCGCCGTGAAGGCGTCTCCTGAGCCCGAGAAGCTCGCGGACCCTTCGCCCTCCGCTCCGCCGATCGCCACGCGGACGACCACTCCCGCGACCCCGAAGTCTGCCGCACCGGCCGCGGAGGATCGCCTGGCAGCCTGGAAGAAAGATCCATTCTGGAGCCGCCCCGAGCTGACCAGGAGATGGGATTTCGACAAACTTACCCTCGCCGACGAGAAGGAGATGGGCGAGCAACTCAATGGCCTGATCCTCGGGCTGAATCCCGAGGATCCAGGCTCGGGGCGGAAGCGGGTCCAGGAGGCCGCGGAGCCGTTCCTCGACCAGCTCGAGAACAAGGACCGCACCTACCGGTTCTTCGTCCTGAACTCCGACGTCGCCAACGCCTTCTCCCACCCGGGCGGCTACGTCTACATCACCCGGAAGCTCCTCGAGATGATTCCCGAGGACGAGCCCGCCCCGCTCGAATTCGTCGTCGGCCACGAGATCGCGCACGTCGAGTTGCAACACGCCCTGTTTTGCCTGAACGACCGCGTCGTCCGGTCGTTCAGCGACGGCACCTTGCCGAAGCTCTACTTCCTCATCATCCCGAACGGCTTCCCCGAAAGGCTCGAATTTAAGGCGGATGACTGGGCCTACCATCGGATGAAGCGTAAGCTCCGGTCGGAGCACGACTGCCGACAGTTCCTCCGCCTGCTCGACAGCTACGCCCGCGCTCACGATTTCGCCAACGGGCGAGTGAAGCTGCTCGACTACCGGACCAAACGCCTGGCCGACCCCAGGGACGGAGCCACCTTCTCCCCGATCGAAACCCACTTGCGCTCGCACCCGGCCGCCTTCGACCGCCTCAAGCAGTTGAAGAAGCTCGCGGTGCCCGTGCGTCCCTAGTCCGATCTGGTCGCAGCCTTCCGGCTCGTGGCGACGAAAGCCGAGCCGCCCACCAGACCGATCAACATGAAGCCCAGGGCCATGAGGTCGGCCTTCGGGCCCATCCGGTCGGTCTCGGCCGGGAAGAAGCTCTCGGCAAGGTCGGGGCCGGCCTCGTCCGGCTTCGCGTCGCCCTCGTCCTCCAGCAGCAGAAGAGCCTCGAAGGCCCATCGGGTCGGCATCGCGGCGGAGACCATGGCGACGAGCCGAGAGTCGGGTCGTCGCCAGATCTTGCCGCCCATCGCGGTCATCACGGCGAAGGCGACCAGCAAGCCAGCGACGGCCGCAACCGGCTTCCGGACCGTCGCGAACGCCAGCCACCCGAGCGCCAGGCCGACCCCCGAGGCCATCGAGAGCACGCCGAGTTCCGCCAGCCAGAATCCTCGGAGCCCGCCGCCGATCCGGACGATCGTCAGCATCACCGCGCACTGGATCACGGACAGGGCGACCAGCCCGCCGATCATCGGGGGCCTCGCGATCCGGCCGACCAGGAACGCCCATCCGGCCAGTGAGCCGCCCAGCCAGACCGCCGCCGTCGCCATCGCGAACGTCGACGAAGCGATCCCCTCAGGGCCCGTCTGGGCCAACATCAGGAAGATCAGCATCGCGATCGCCGGCGCCTGGAAAAGGATGGCCATCGTCCAGGGCGACGAAGCCAGCCCCGGGACTGTTGACGGTGTCCGAGCGTCGGTACACACCGCAATCCCCGACGGGCGCGGACGCAGTCGCGATGCCGGCACCGCCAACGAGCCGAAATAAACCGTGTCCGTTTCCGAGAGCGCGACGGCCTGCATCACTCGATTGTCGGGCGCATTCAGGAACGTCCCGTTCGACGAGCCAAGGTCCTCGATCATGGTTTGGCCTGGCCCGACGAGCAGTCGAGCGTGGCGAGAGGAAACCCGAGCGTCGTCGAGCACGATCTCGTTCTCAGGCGCCCGGCCGATCCGGAGGACCATCGCCCCAGGCGAACCCGAATCAGGCGGCCACGGCATCGCGACGAGGGCGCCCAACGTAATCCGGTCCCCGGCCGAGACCCGCGCCGGCGCCTCGATCCGATCACCGTTGACGTACGTCCCGTTCGACGAGCCGAGGTCCTCAAGCAGATAGCCGTCGTCCGATTCGGTGAGGCGACAGTGGCGCCTCGAGACTCTCGGCTGGGCGACCACAACGTCGCATCCCTCATCGCTGCCAACGATCCATGTTCGCATCCCTTGATCCCTCCCGGTTCTCAATGCCGGGCCAACCGGGGACGGCGGCGTCGCGGCGAGTGAGGCAGCCGAACCTTGCCGGGGTCTTGCCCGGACCCGGCCGCTCCATGTCCAATTATGCGATGGCCGGAATTTGGAGGCAATCCGGCGCCCCCTCGCGCAGGCTGCCTCAGCAAGCCAACATGGGGCGGTTGGGCAAATGCGCAAATGGGCAAACTGGAAACCAACCTGGCCTGGCTAGATTCCGATTTTCCTGATAATGTAAGGATCCCGCGATTTGCCGGATGGCATGCGGCGTGCTTATAATAGTTGGTGGATCGGGTCCTGTCCCGATCATCTCCGCGGTCGCAGGGACGGTGAGGAGCGCGGTCGTCGGCGGGCGATTGCAAGGGTCGTGCGCCCGATCGTGAGACGGTCCACGAAGATTCCCCCCCTTCGCCGTCACGTCTGCGGCCCGAGCCACCCGTCCGGGGTCTCAGGTAGGGAATCGCGATGGCACTCCCCAAGGTCGTGATCGTCGGGCGGCCGAACGTCGGCAAGTCCTCGCTGTTCAACTGGCTCGCGGGCCGGAAGATCGCGATCGTCGACAACATGGCGGGCGTGACCCGCGACCGCGTCGGCACGCTGGTCCAGCTCGGTGATGACCTCGAGCCAAGGTTTGTCGAGCTGATGGACACCGGCGGGATCGGCATGGTCGATCGCGACGACCTTAGCCTCGACGTCGATCGGCAGATCGAAACCGCGATGAACGAGGCCGATTTGATCCTCTTCGTCGTCGATATCCGAGACGGCGTGATGCCGCTCGACGAGGACGTCGCCCAGCGGCTTCGCTACCTCAAGACGCCTGTCATCCTTGTGATGAACAAGGCCGACCACCCCGACTTCGACAACCGTGGCGCTGAGTTCTACAAGCTCGGCCGCGGCAAGCCGATCGCCGTTTCGGCCCAGCAGAACCGAAACAAGAAGAACCTCCTCAAGGCGATCGATCAGATGCTTCCGGCGCCCGACGCCACGCCGCCGGCCGAGGCCGTGATGAAGATCGCCGCGGTCGGACGGCCAAATACCGGGAAATCCACCCTGATCAACACGCTCGCCCGCGCCGAGCGGATGATCGTCTCGGAGCGGCCCGGCACCACGCGCGACTCGGTGGATGTGCGCTTCGAACTCGACGGCCTGCCGTTTCTCGCGATCGACACCGCCGGCGTGAAGCGCAAGGCCAAGATCAAGGAGAGCCTCGACTTCTATTCGGTCCACCGGGCCGAGCGGTCGATCCGTCGGGCGGATGTCGTCCTGCTCTTTCTCGATCCCACACAGGGCATCAGTCGGCTCGACAAGCAACTCGCCGATTACATCGCCCAGCAGCACAAGCCCTGCATCTTCGCTGTCAACAAGTGGGATTTGATGGTCGGCGGCGATCCCGAGGCCGCGCAGGGAAGCATGGGTCGATTCGCCAATCTGATCCAGCACCAGTTTCGGACGATGGCCTACATGCCCATCGCGTTCATCACGGCGAAGACCGGGAAGAACGTCAAGGCCATGCTGAACCTCTCGCAGTCGCTGTACAAGCAGGCGCAGAAGCGGGTCGGCACCGGAACGCTCAACCGGGTCCTTCGCGAGGCCGTCGAGGCTCATCCGCCGTCCTCGCGCGAGAACCGAACGCCAAGGATCTACTACGCGACCCAGGTCGACGTCGCACCGCCGACGATCGTCCTGTTCGTCAACAGTACGAAGCTCTTCGACGCGACCTATCAGCGCTACCTGCTGAACGTCTTCCGCCAGAAGCTCCCGTTCCACGACGTCCCGATCAAGCTGTACCTCCGGTCGCGGAAGCAGGAGGAGCCGGGGACGCGCCGACCGGTCGAGGGCGTCGGCGCGGCCGACTACTTCGATATCGACGTTCCCGTCGACGACGACGAGGACAGTGCCGAGATGGAGCAATCCTCTCGCATTCGTCCCGAGCCCGAGCCAACCCGGCTCGACCCCTCGGCCCAGTTCCTCCACCACGAGATCAATGAGCTGCTAGCCGACCTCGACAAGTAAGAGGAACCGGTACCGGGGTGAACCCGGCCTAGGCCAGGGGCCGCAACAGGACGACGGCCCGGGAGAACATCGAGGTATCGCCGGTCGACGAGGTCGCCGTGGCGGTGAAGTAGGTCTCGGCGCCAGGCGATGTGAGCGGGCCGTCGAAGGTGAAACTGGCCAATCCGCGCGCGTTGGTTGTCGACGCGAGCGAGCCCAGCACGGTCTGTCCCTGGCCGGGGCTTCCCGAGGGGCCAGCGAAGAGCTCGACCTGGTAGGTGGTGTGTGGCCGACCCGAGATGGAACCGGTGATCTGGACCATCCCGTTGGGCGCGTTTGTGGCCGAGGCGAGGACCGGCGCGGACTGGCCGTGATTTCCACCCTGGAGAAGCGAAATCCCGGGGCCGCCGTTGCTGAAGATCGGGTTGCCGAGGATGCTGTTGCCGACCCCGAGCCGGACCTGAACGCCGGGACCGGCGTTGAAGGCGATGATGTTGCGGTCACGCGGGGCCGAGTCGCCGATCGGGGCGCCGATCTGGTCGTGTGAGCTCTGGGCGATCGCGATCCCGGCCCCGCCATTGCTGGCCGGACCAGTCCCGGCGATGTCGGTGCCGATGAAACTGTTGACCACCCGGATTCCCCGGGCACATCCCTCGATGGAAATTCCGTCGTTCCGATTGCCGGAGATCACGTTGGCCGCCTCGAGGAACGCTGCTCCCGTCGGAACGCCGGCAGCCGATTCGGGAACGCCGGCCACCGAGGGCTCAAACCCACCGATGGCGATGGCATGCGTTCCGCCGTGGATCTCGATCCCGTCGTAACCGTTCGCTTCCGGTGTGTGGCCGTTGGTCTGGAGCCCAATCACCGACTGACTGACCTGCACCCGCGCCGCCTTCCGTGCGATCTCGATCCCGTCGCGGCCGTTGCCCGAGGTCTGGCAGGTCAGGATGATCGTGCTGTACTTCGAGGCGCCGAAGACAGCACCTCGGCCGGCGGTCCGCACCAGGATTCCGTCTCGATGGTTGCCCACCGGGGTGTACGGGTTGAACGCCGCAACCCCCGCGAACGTGTTCGCCAGGATCGTGCGCGTGGCCGTCCCCGCGACCTCCACCCCATTCTTGCCGTTGGCCGCGGCCACGCTCCCCAGCGGTATGTTGGCGCCGAAGGTCGTCTGGTCGGATGTCCCGTTGATGAGAACGCCGTCGCCGCCGTTTCCGACTCCGGTCTGATTGTCGGCACCCAGGCCGAAGAAGTTGGCGTAGATGATGGTGCCGTTGGAGTCGTGGACCAGCAGACCATTCCGGCGATTTCCACTGACGACGTTGTAATAGACGAACGGGTTGTTCTGGTCCGGGGGTGTGGTCCCGTAGATCATGTCGCCGTTGGAGTGCATCAGCGCCACGCCGTCGCCGCCGTTGCCCTGGGGCGCGGTTCCGGCGATATCGGTTCCGACGAAGTTCCCCTCCAGGACATTCGACCCGCCCCCCTCGATCAGGATGCCGTCGCCGCCGTTGCCCGAGATGACGTTACCCTGCGGCGGCCGGACGACAACCGGCGAGACGGGAGACGGCGGAAGCGGGCTGGTCATCCGCCCGGCCGGGTTGTTCGGGTCGCCATTCGCATTGAGTCCGACCATGCTTCCACCGATCGTGTTCCCCGACGATCGAACGAGCAGGCCGTTGCCGGGGAAGTCGACGATCTGGAGCGCCTCGACCACCGAGTTGCCGCCGTCGAGAATCAACCCGTTGCCTCCACCGTGCAGGGCGGAACCGTCGATTGTCAGAAGCAGGCCCGTGAGATTGTTGTAGCCGACGGCCGAGGTCCCGTCGACGACCGCCGGGTCGGTCAGGGCCGGCAGGGGGACCGCGCCCGCCGACCCACTCCCCACCCGGATCGTGTGATCGGCCGGGGTGATCGTCAGACCGCTGAACACAATCTGGTCGGGCGACATGGCCGTTCCGGTGTGGAGGGCATCCGCTCGCTCGATCACATAGCGAAGGTCGCCTGCGTTCCCCGAGCCCACTCCATTGTCGGCCAGGCTGTTGACAATGAAGGTCGTCGGCAACCGACGATCCTCCAGCACCTCCAGCCGCTCCCACCGCCGACGCGCGCGGCGACCCCGACCTGAGCCACCCATGGATGACTTCCGCATGCTGATCCCCCGCGATACGACCAGATAGCCCCGGACGACTCAACGACGTCATCCGACGGTACCCACCTGACAGGTGGATCCTACAATCCCGGCATTCCGCGGAAAACAGGCTACATGGGAAAAATATGGCAAATCGATCGACGGGGCGATCACACCCGGAAGGATGGGGGAATCGAAGGGAGGGCGCTCATCCGACCGGACGGATGGCCGACTGGATCGCCAGGGCAAGCTCTTCGGTCCGCTGGCTGCCGATGACGAGAGTGGAGCCGTCGACCAACTCGATCCGGACGCCCCGGCCGCCGCGGGCAATCAGAACGCGCTCGCCGTCTCGGCCGGCGCGGACGCCCCAGAAACCGTAATCGGCGATCGGACGGAACGAAGTTGGCTCGACCCGCTTGATTCCGGCGGCCGGGATTTCTCGGCGATAGATCGGAATCCAGCCGAACCAGACGCGGACCTCGGTCGGTGTGACCTCGGTCGTCATCCGAAGGACGACGGCCGCGAGCGAGAGCAGAAGCAGGGTTCCGATCGCGACCCCGGCGATCAGCTCGCGAGACCAGGCGTTTCGATGGAGAAATCCCATCGCGGTGAGCGTCTCGACGGCCGCGATGATCGCATAGACACGCCAGTCGAAGTATTGCTCCTCGTGGAAGAGGGCCGTCGCGGGTGGCAGAGCGGCGACCGTCGAGACGCTCATGGACCACCCTCTCGAATGGCGGGAGGGACGAGCCAGGGCTCCAGCACGCGGGTCAGAGCCCGGTGCCCGAGGTCGGCCACGCGGTCGGCGGCGACCTGCCATAGGTGCGGATTCATGACCTCCAGCGCGACGTATCCATCATATCCGGTGCGCGCCAGTCGCTCGACGATCGCCGAGAGCGGGTAATCGCCGTCGCCGGGCAGGACGCGGTCGGCATCCTCGGCCAGCTCGCGCGGGGTTCCCGAGACATCCGAAAGCTGTACCCAGGCGATCAGCTCGCCGGGCAAACCGTCGAGGTCTTCCAGTTTGCTCGGACCGTTTTGAAAGTGGAAGACATCCAGGCAAACGCCGGCATTCTCGCTGCCGCACTGCGCCACCAGCGCGGCGGCCGTCTCCAGCGACGAGCAGATCGGCGAGGACTTCTGGAACTCCAGCGCGATCCGGACGCCAAACGGCCGGGCCAGCTCGGCGGCCTCGCCCAGCGCGACGGCAGCCCGGCCGAGATCCTCGGCAACGACCGTACGTTTGACCTGCGCGGACGAGTCGGCCGCGACGATCAGCGTGCCAACACCAAGGCCCTGAAGCCGCTCCAGCCGGCGACGGTATTGATCCCAGAACGCCGTTCGGGCCTCGCCGTGGGAGAGCAGCAGGCCCGCCTGTCCCGACGCCGCGACCGGTCGAATTCCCTGCCCCTCGAACAACGCGCCAACGTCCGCCCCCGGGTCTTCCTGGAGGTACGCTTCGAGCTTCGCCAGCGAGAGCTCGACGGCATCCCATCCGCCGCCACGGTACGAGGACGGGTCGTCCACGAACGGGTTATTCAGGGTCGTGACCTGGCTGATGCACGTCTTCATGGGTCTTCCGTAGGCCAGGCTTTCCAGCCTGACCGCTCCAGCACTCGCGCTCGATGGTCCCTCGGATCAGGCTGGAAAGCCTGACCTACTTCCATGACCCGAATCATGCCTCCGGGATCGATTCTCCTTGCAAAAGATCGTCGAGCGCCCGAGCCGCGCCCTCGCCGGGGACCCGCCACTGTCGGCAGGTGTCGCGGTCGCGGAAGGTGACCGTCCCATCGGCGAGCGTCTGGCTGTCGACCGTGATGCAGAACGGCGTCCCGGCCTCGTCCTGTCGACGATACCGACGGCCGATCGCTCCCTTCTCGTCATAGAACACGTTGAACCGACGCTTCATCTCCCGATAGATCGCTTCGGCCTTCTCAGGCATGCCGTCACGCTTCACCAGCGGAAAAACGGCGGCCTTCACCGGCGCGATCCTCGGATGGAACTTCAGCACAGTCCGTGCCTCGCCGCCCACCTCGTCCTCGGTATAGGCCTCGCAGAGGAACGCCAATGTCGCGCGGTCGGCGCCGGCGGAGGGCTCGATCACGTGCGGGACAAACCGCTCCTTCTTCTCCTCGTCGAAGTAGCTTAAATCCTTGCCGCTGAACTTGATGTGCTGATTGAGGTCGTAATCGCCCCGGTGCGCGATCCCCTCCAGCTCGCTCGTCCCGAACGGGAACGTGTACTCGATATCGGCCGTCGCCGTCGAGTAAAACGCCAGCTCTTCGGGGTCGTGATCGCGGAGCCGGAGCTGCTCCGACTTCAGACCGAGGTCGACGTACCACTGGAACCGCGACTTCCGCCAGTAGGCGTACCACTCGGCCGCCTCATCCGGCCGGCAGAAGAACTCGATCTCCATCTGCTCGAACTCGCGCGACCGGAACGTGAAGTTGCGCGGGTTGATCTCGTTCCGGAAGCTCTTGCCGACCTGCGCGATCCCGAACGGGAGCTTCACCCGGCCGGTGTCCACGACGTTCTTGAAGTTCGCGAAGATCCCCTGCGCCGTCTCGGGACGCAGGTACGCGACGTTCGACTCGCTCTCAAGCGCCCCGACGAACGTCTTGAACATCAGGTTGAAGGCGCGGGGCTCGGTGAGAGTGCCGCGCTCGTCGGTCGCCGGACCGATGACCTTCTCGCGGTCCTCGGCCGAGATCTGAAGATACGGGATGATCGTCGGCGCCCCGGTCGGCTCGCCGAACTTCTTCGCGAGCTTGGCGGCCCGCTTCTCAACGCCCTCGAGCGCCTCTTCGGGGCTGCTCCCCAGGCCGGCGAGCCACGCCTCGGTCGGCTCACCCTTGTGGTTCACCTTCGGGAAGACGTACGCGAAGACGTACATCTGATCGGCCCGGTAACGCTCCTTGGTCGCCCGGCAGTCGACCATCGGGTCGGAGAAGCCGCCGACGTGGCCAGAGGCCTCCCAGACGCGCGGGTTCATGATGATCGAGCAATCGAGCCCGACCATGTCGTCGCGCAACCGGACGTTGTCCGCCCACCAGGCGTCCTTGATGTTTCGCTTCAGCTCGACGCCGAGCGGGCCGTAGTCCCAGAACCCGTTGATCCCGCCATACACCTCGCTCGACGGGAAAATGAACCCCCGGCGCTTGCAGAGCGAGACCAATTTGTCCATATCTTCGAGCATGCGCGTCACCTTTCCGGGACTTTCAAACTTTCACGATTCGCAGCGGGTCGCGGCTCAGTTCGGCGACGATCGGGAAGCCGTCGAGCTGTCCGGCGATGTAAATATCTTTTTCGAGGCCGATCCGGACCACGTTCCGGCCGCCTCGGCCGAGCCGAAGGAATTCGCCAAGCGATTGACCCCGGCAGGCCCGCTCCACCGCGAGCCACTGCGACCAGACGATCCGCGCCTCGTCGTTGCCCAGCGGATCCACCTCGCCCGGCTCGGGGATCGACGCGCCGGTCAGGCCCACCGCCAGGGCACCGGCCAGGAGCGCGTCCTCCAGGCTGATGAAACCCTCCGTCCCCGAGCAGACAATGTGAATCGAATGTCCGTGGTCCTTCTTGAGGAACTGGACCAGCAGCTCCTCCACCGTCGCCGAGAGGTTGGCAAAGCTGGCGATGTAGACCCGATCGGCCTCCAGCGAAGCGAGGATCGCCCTCGTCCCGTTGGTCGTGGTCATCACGAGGGTCTTCCCCTCGCAGACCTCAGGCGTGTAGTCGCCGGGCGAGTTGCCCAGGTCAAACCCCTCGATCGCCAGCCCGCCCCGCTCGCCGCCCAGGATCGCCGTGCCCTCGGGCAGGCCGGCGGCGGCGGCGCGAGCCTCGTCGATCTCGGCGCAGGGGACGACGGCCTCGCAGCCGTTGGCAAGGGCGTGGGTCATCACCGTGGTCGCCCGAAGGACATCCACCACCACCGCGACCCCGCCCTTCAGGCTCCCCGGCGGGATCAGGCTCGGAAGCAGGTGAACAAAAACCCGGGGCCGGTCGGTTGGTCTCATCTCGGCGGAAGTCGTCACGCGGTCTTCTCCCTCTCTGAAGCACGATGATTATGGCATACGCGCCGCCATCTGGGGAGGCATCCCCTCCCGCCGAACGGGGACCCGAGCCAAACCAACCGCTCGGCGCCCCGGCAATCCGCCCTAAATTCCTATGCGACCACGAGATCAGCACAGCGGCCACGTTCGCCTTCGCGCCCCCCTCGATTTGCGATACCCTTCGATCCCCGCGGACCCGGACGGTCGAGAGGATCGCGGGCCCACGCCGGGAGTTTCCCCACGTCCCGATTCGTCGAGGTGCAAGGATGCACGAGCCGAGAGGGCGCTACTTGCCGATGCCCGGCCCCAGGCGGTTCATCGGAGACCTGGTGCATTTCGCGCACCGCATCCCATCGGCGCCGGTGAGCCGGACGATGGACCTCTCGGCGCTGGTCGGGCCGAGGACGAGACACCCCTCGCGGCCCTCGTGGGCGACGCTCTTCATGCGGGCCTATGCCCTGGTCGGCGCCGCGAACCCGCCGCTACGGCGGTCGTACCTGGCCTTCCCCTGGCCAAGGCTCTACGAACACCCCTGGATGAACTGCGCCCTGGCGATCGAGCGGACCTATCAGGGCGAGGAAGGCGTTTTCGTCGGGCTGTTCCGAGCCCCCGAGCAGCAAACGATCGCCGAGATCCAGCACTGGGTCGAGTGGTACAAGAACGAGGCGCTGGAGAAAGTCGGCTTCTTCCGGATGGCGCTGCGGTTCGGGTACGTCCCCCGGCCCATCCGTCGGGCGCTCTGGTGGGCCACGCTGAACGTCTCGGGGCAGAAGCGGTGCAAGCGGTTCGGGACGTTCGGGCTCTCCAGCTACGGCTCTCTCGGCGCCGAGCAGGTGCATCCCATCTCGCCACTAACAACCACGCTGACCTACGGGCCCATCGACCCGGCCACCCACAAGGTGGTGGTCAAGCTGATCTACGACCACCGGGTGCTCGATGGCGCGTATGTGGCACGTCGGCTCCGCGAGATCGAGGAGACGCTCAACGGCGCGGTCCTCAATGAGCTGAATGCCGCCGCCACCGTCGCGGTGCCAAAACCACACGTGGGGCCCAGCACGACGACGGCGCCGGCGCGGGTCATCGACCCCGCGCCGGGCGGCTGATGCCGGATTCGCCAGGGCTCCGATCAGAGAACGGCCTCGCCGGCCTCCTGGTCGGTGGTGACTCGCACTTCCAGCCGGCTCATCACCCGCTTGAGCATTTCCTCCTTGCGGTTGATGAACAGGACGTTGTCCAGCACGATCGCCTTGGAGACAGTCGGGATGTGCAGGACCAACCGCCCGGCGCCGAGGAGGACGTACTCGAGGACGTCGGGGATCTCCTTGTCGAACTTCAGGTTGAGCGTCGGATACCGTTCGAGGTCGCTGAGCGGTCCGTGATGGTGGAGGATCTCGTTGGGAAGGACCTCCCAGTAGTCGAGGAACCGCGTCAACCAGATAATCACGAACACCAGCGAGAGCGTGACGAACACCATCACGTAGAACCCGCGATTGGCGACCGCGTAGATGTGCGAGATCATCAGATGGATCGGCTTCATCAGGTCGAGCTCGAACCGGGAGCCGAGCCAGAGCAGGAAGAACGTGACGAAGAGGATGCCGAAGATCACGGCGATGATCGAGAACCTCGGTAGATCCAGACCCATCGTCAGCAGGTTGAAGGCGAGCATTGTGAGAAAGAGCATGCCGAGGAGGTTCTGCGGGGTCCAGAACCGGTCAAGCTTGTCCATCGGCTCGGCGTTTTCATTCACCGAGGGGGCACCGCCGGCCTGCTTGAACTGGCGGGCCTCGAACGCCTCGGAGAGCGGCCGGGACGGGTCGTGGACGCGATCGTCGATGATCTGCATCCCCATCGCGCAGATCAGCGAGACGATCGCCGTCGGATAGAGAAAAATTACCTTCGGCCACATGAAGATCCGAATGCCCATCTCGCGATGCTTCGGCGTGGGCTCGGTGGTCATGGGTGTCGAGGGCTTCGCGTCGCTGGACATAATCAGAGATTCTCCGCGCTGAGGGTCCTCGGCAAGGGTCGCGCCGACGGCGGACCTCGGTCTCGTTGCGAACTTGCTGCGAACCGCATGCCGGGGCCATCGTAACGCCGTGTGGCACCACGGTAAAGGCCCCCACCCGCGGCCGATCGGCGGCGCCGCGACGGCCCGCCGCAAAGTGTTCGCCAACGGCGCACGATCCTTGCAAAAACTCCGACCAGGACCAACCGCCAGCGCCCTTTACCGCGCGCTGAATCCTGCCGACAATGGTCCGGTGCGAGGCAACGGCACGGGCCGCATCCATTGAGGCAATGTCATGAGCATCCCATCGAGCCGCGAGACGTCGGGGCATTTCCTCGACGAGCTGCGCGCGACCTTCGCCGCTCGGTCGGGACATCCGGCGATCGTCCACCAGGACCATGCCTGGACATTTGGAGAGATTGAGACAAAGGCACGCCGGTTCGCGGCCCGGATGATCCGGCTCGGCCTGGCGGCCGGCGACCGCGTCGCGATCGTAACGACCGACAAGCGGCCGAGCCTGGCGGCGCATCTGGGCATCCAGCTTGCCGGCGCGGTCACCCTCCCGCTGAACCCGCGATCCACGCCCGACGAGCTTCGGTACTACCTTCAGGACAGCGGGGCCAGGATGGTCATCTCGGGGAAGGACGAGTGGCCGGCGATCGAGTCGCTCAAGCCCTCGCTGCCCGAGCTGCGCGCCCTGATCGCCGACCGCGAAGCATGGGATCCGCCCGACGGCCAGACACCTGACCTCGATATCCCCCGAGACGCCCCCTGCCTGATGCTCTACTCGTCCGGAACGACCGGCCGGCCCAAGGGTGTCGTCCACACCCAGGCCAATCTCGCGTCGAGCCTCCGGGCTCTCGGCCGATGCTGGCGGTTCACGCCCGACGATGTCCTGGTGAATGTCCTCCCATTGTTCCACATCCACGGACTCTCGTTCGCCGCGAACCTGAGCTTCCTCACCGGCAGCACGATGCGGATCGAGGACAGCTTCCACCCGCGCAGAACCCTCGACGCGATCGGCCAAGGCTCCGTCTTCATGGCGATCCCGACCTTCTATTATTCCTTTCTCGAACGCCCCGAGTTCCGCGCGGCGGCCCGATACTGGTCAAGCGTGCGCCTGTTTACCTGCGGCTCAGCGCCGATCCGGGCGGAGGTCCTCCCGGAGCTGGAATCGATCCTCGGCCGGCCCGTGATCAATCGTTACGGGATGACCGAGGGGCACGTGATCACCAGCCTCCCGCTCGACGGCCCCTGGCCCTCGGGATCAGTCGGGCTCCCGCTCGAAGGGATCGAGCTCCGGATCGTCGGCGAGGACGGAACACCGACTCCCACGGGCGAAGTCGGCTCGGTGCAACTGCGCGGCCCGAACCTGTTCCGACAGTACTGGCGCCGACCCGACGCCACGCGAGAAGCATTTGCCTCGGGATGGTTCGACACCGGCGACCTTGGCCGCCGCGACGAGGCCGGTTTCCTCACGCTGGTCGGCCGAAAGAATGATCTGATCATCACCAATGGGTTCAACGTCTACCCCCAGGTGGTGGAACGGGCGATCAACGAGTGCCCCGGCGTAAGCGAATCGGCGGTCTTCGGCGTCCCGGACCCGAGGCGAGGCGAGCGGGTCGTCGCGGCCGTCGTCCGTGCCGACTCGAATCTCACAGAGAATCAGATCCGCACCCATCTTGCCGAACGACTGGTCGACTACCAGCGACCAAGCGTGATCGTCTTTGTCCCAGATCTGCCGAGGAACGCCATGGGCAAGGTCCTCCGTCGCGACCTCCGAGCCACCACGGAATGGGGAAAATAAAGGCAGGAACCACGGAAAACACGAAAGACACGAAAGGAAGACAGGGCAAACATCGAATACCATACATATCACGCAATGGGTTATTTATTTAATTTTGAATTATGAATGTTTCGTGTTTTTCGTGGTTCCCGACTTTATTCCCGAGTAGGTGGTTCCTGCCCGATGCTGAGCCTCGCCTGGATTTCGATGGGGGCGTTGGTGGTCGTGATCGTGCTGAGCTGCACGACGGACGTCAATCCGGGGCTGGTCGCGCTGGCGATGGCCTGGGCGATCGGCATCTGGGTCGCGCCAGGGTTCGGTCGGTCGTTCGCGGTGCCCGACATTCTTGCGGGGTTTCCGATCGACCTGTTCCTCACGCTGGTCGGGGTCTCGTTGTTGTTTGCGCTGGCGCGCGAGAACGGGACCCTCGGCCGGTTGGTCCGGCTCGCGGTCCGCGGTTGCCGAGGCGACGCGGGGTTGATCCCGGTCCTCTTCTTTGCGATCTCCTGCTCGATCGCCTCGATCGGCGCCGGCAACATTGCGACGGCCGCGCTGATCGCTCCGCTGGCGATGGCGACGGCCCATCGGTCGCGGATTCCGCCATTTCTGATGACGATCATGGTCGCGCACGGGTCTGTCGCCGGCGCACTTTCGCCGATCGCGCCCACGGGCATCATCGCCGGTGGGATCATGGAGCGGATGGGGATGCCCGGCCTTGAGCGGCAGAACTACCTCGCCAACCTGGTCGCGAACGCAACGGTTGCCGTGGTCGGCTACCTGGCCTTCGGCGGCTGGCGGCTGTTCGGACGGCGTGAGGATGGGCCTGAGGACGAAACGGGATCGAAGGAGTTCGTCCGCATGTCGCCTGCTCAAATCGCGACCCTCGGTGCGATCGCCGCGCTGGTGGTTGGGGTGGTTGGGTACGGGCTCCACGTCGGGATGGCGGCCATCGCGGCCTCGGTGGTGCTATTGCTGTTTCGGGCCGCTGAGGAACGTCCTGCGCTGGCCGGTCTTCCGTGGGGTGTGATCGTGATGGTCTGCGGGGTCACGGTGTTGACCTCGTTGCTGGAGAAAACCGGCGGGATCGACGCCTTCACATCGATCATGGCGAGGGTCGCCACGCCGCGATCGGCGGCCGGCTGGATGGCGTTCGTCACGGGCTTGGTCTCGGTTTACAGCAGCACTTCGGGCGTGGTGCTTCCCGCGTTCCTGCCGAGCGTCCCGGACCTGGTGGCGCGGCTTGGCGGCGGCGATCCGCCCTCGATCGCGGCCGCGATTTTGATCGGCGGGCATCTGGTCGACGTCTCGCCGCTATCCACGATTGGCGCCCTCTGTATAGCCTCGGCGCCGTCCTCGGTCGACCGTCGGCTATTGTTCAATCAGGTGCTGATCTGGGGCCTATCGATGGCCGTGGTTGGCGCGATCGGCTGCTACATCGCCTTCCCTGGGGTGAGCCCATGATCGACGAATTCTACCCAACGGAGCGCGTCCGCGGGTTGCGGCCGACGGCCGTCAATCGGGTTTTGCAGGCGGCGCGGAAGGTCGAGGCCAGGGGGCGCTCGCTCGTCTCGCTGATGCGAGGCCAGCCCGATACCCCCACGCCGTCCCACATCGTCGAGGCGGCGATCCGGTCGATGCGCGACGGCCGGACCGGCTACGCCGACAACCGAGGCGAGCCCGCGCTACGGCGGGCGGTCGCCGAGAAGCTTCGCCGCGACC
The DNA here is from genome assembly GCA_027449865.1 of Planctomycetales bacterium. Lineage (GTDB taxonomy): Bacteria > Planctomycetota > Planctomycetia > Isosphaerales > Isosphaeraceae > JAKAUH01. The sequence continues at coordinate 4,028 of DAIDKV010000146.1, read as the reverse complement.
AGGGCCTCACCTACGACCCTGACCGCGAGATCCTGATCACCGACGGTGCCACGCTCGGCATCGCGATCGCGCTCGGTGCGATGGTCGACGACGGCCACCGCGGGGTGATGCTTCCCGACCCGATCTACGACGCCTACGCCGGGCCCATTTCTCTCTGGGGAGCACGCACCACGGTCATCCCCGCCGAGATCGAAGACGGCCGGTTCACCCTCACTCGCCACGGTCTTGAACGCGTCTGGACCACGCTGGTCGACCCGATCCTGCTCAACACGCCCTGGAATCCGGTCGGGACCGTGATGACCCGCGACGAACTGACAAACATTCTCGAATTCGCCGTTCACGAATATCACGACCACGCGATCATCAGCGATGAGATCTACGAAACCCTCGTCTACGACGGCCGGAAGCACGTCTCGCCGGCCTCGATCTCCGACGACGCCCGTCAGCGAACGATCGTCATCAACAGTCTTTCGAAAACGTACGCGATGACTGGCTGGCGCGTCGGCTACTGCGCTGGCCCCGAGCCGTTCGTCTCGGCAATGTTCTTGATTCTTCAGCAGATGAGCCGGGGCCCGGCGACGTTCGTCCAGGACGCCGCGGCCGTCGCGCTGACAGCCGACCAGGAATGCACCCGCCGAATGGCGGTCGAATATCAGGGGCGTCGAGACCAGGTCGTCGATCGGCTGAGCGGCATCCCTGGTGTCCAGCCGATGGTACCCGAGGGCGGCCTCTTCGTGATGGTCGATATCCGCGGCCTGGGGCGGAAGTCGGAAGACGTGAGCCGGTTCCTGATGGCCGAGGCGGGCGTCGTCGTGATCCACGGTTCGGCCTACGGTGAGCAGGGCGAGGGAACCTTGCGCGTCTCGTTCGCGGCGGGTGGCGAAACGCTCGATCTCGGCCTGGAACGCCTCCGCGATGGCCTGCTACGGCTCGCGAACGCCTCGGGGAAAAAAGGATGAACTCGATCGACCTGCCCGCGCTTCGCGAGGCGCTCGCCGATGCGATTAGCACCCGCGACGTCCGCGCCGATCGCCTCCACCGCGCCCTCTACGCGACCGACGCAAGCGTCTACCAGATCGTCCCGTTGATGGTCGCATTTCCGGCCTCGGCGGCCGACGTCGCGGCGGCGGTTCAGGTATGCGCCCGGTTCGGCGTGCCGATCACGGCACGCGGAGGCGGGACCTCGCAGGCCGGTCAATCGATCGGGCCCGGCGTGATCCTCGACTGTTCGAGGCATCTCGACCGGATCGTCGAGATCAACGTCGAGGAGCGCTGGGCCCGAGTTCAGCCGGGATGCGTTCTCGACGAACTCAACCGGGCGCTCGCGCCTCACGGCCTCCTCTTCGCACCCGACATCTCCACATCAAACCGCGCCACGATCGGAGGGATGATCGCCAACAACTCCTCGGGCGCACGGTCGGTCTACTACGGGAAGACGATCGATCATGTGCTGGCGCTGGATGTCGTTCTGTCTGATGGGAGCCTCGTCCACCTCGAGCCGATCGAGGAAGCTGAGCTGGATGCGAAATGCGGGTTGACCCACCTCGAAGGTGATTGTTACCGGGCGATCCGCCGCCTCGCCGCTGAGCACGCCGACGAGATCGACCGACGCTACCCGAAAATCCTTCGACGGGTCGGGGGCTACAACCTCGACGACTTCGTGCCAGGGCGAATTGAGGGCGGGTTCAACCTTGCCCGGATGCTGATCGGCTCGGAGGGAACGCTCGGACTGACCGTTGAGGCGAAGCTGAACCTCGTCGATCGCCCACGTGCCCGGGCCACGATGGTCGTCGAATTTGCCGACCTGCTCGACGCCCTCGCCGCGACGCCGACGATCCTCCGCCATCAACCGGCGGCCGTCGAGGTCGTCGATCAATATGTACTGGATAGTACGCGGATGAATCCCGAGGCAACCCGGCTCCGCGACTTCCTCCGCGGCGATCCGGCGGCCATCCTTCTGATCGAGTTCTACGGCGAGACATCGGAGGAATTACCGCCCAGGCTCGAGGCCCTGTCAAAAGAGCTCCAGATGGAGGGCCACGGATACAGCCGCCTGGCAATCACCGAGCCTGCCGCACAGGCGAGGGCGTGGAAGCTCCGAACCATGGCGCTGGGACTCTCGATGGCGGAGAAGGGAGACGCGAAGGCGATCTCGTTCGTCGAGGATACGGCCGTCGCGCCCGACCGCCTTCGCGACTACATCGCCGAACTACTCCAGATCGTCGAACGGCACGGGACGAAGGCAGGGGTCTACGCACACGCCTCGGTCGGCTGCCTGCACGTCCGGCCGGTGGTGGACCTCAAGACGGAGGCCGGCGTTCAGAGGTTCGAGGCGATTGCCGACGAGGTGGCCGACCTGGTCCTGAAGTACGGCGGTGCGCTCTCCGGTGAGCACGGTGACGGACTGGTCCGCGGGCCATTCCAGCGAAGAATGTACGGACCCGAATTGTATGAGGTCTTCCGCGAGATCAAGCGCACGTTCGCCCCCAGAAACCTTCTCAACCCAGGCAAGGTTGTCGATTCGCCGCCGCTCTCGACGAACCTTCGATTCGGTCCGCGATATCGGACGCCGGAGATCACCACCACGTTCGATTTCACGGCCGAGGGCGGCCTGCTGCGCGCGGTCGAGCTGTGCGCGGGCGTTGGGGCCTGTCGAAAGCGGAACGAGGGAACGATGTGCCCGTCGTACCAGGCGACTCGCGAGGAGAAGGACAGCACCCGAGGCCGCGCCAATACCCTACGCCTGGCGATCACGGGCCAGCTCGGCCTGACCGGCCTGACCGACCCGGCGGTCGGCGAGGCATTGGAATTCTGCCTTGAATGCAAGGCCTGCAAGGGCGAATGTCCGACAAATGTTGACATGGCTCGATGGAAGGCCGAGTTCCTTCACCAGTCGAACCAGGAGCGCGGGCCTTCGTTGCGGGCCCTGGCGTTTGGGCATATCGCACGGCTCGGAAGGGTTGGATCGGCGGCCGCGCCGATCTCGAACCAGATCGCGCGTCACCCCGCAACGCGATGGCTCAACGAAAAGCTTCTCGGGATCGACGGCCGCCGATTACCGCCCGCCTTCGCCCGCCGGACGCTCTTCGATCGCCTGCACGACCGGCCAACCCCCAATGATCCCACCGTCCTGCTCTTCGCCGACACCTTTGCCAACTTCTTCGAGCCCGAGGTCGGCGAGGCGGCGATCACCGTTCTGGAGCGCGGCGGGCATCGGGTGAGGATCGGTCCACCCGACCTGAAATGTTGTGGACGGCCGATGATCTCAAACGGCCTGCTCGATGAGGCCGTCGCGAACGCCCGACACAACGTCGACCGGCTGCACGAGTGGGCGTCGCGTGGACTCCCGATCGTGGCCTGCGAACCAAGCTGCCTCCTCACGATCCGCGACGATTACCCCGCACTGGTCGGAACCGCCTGGCGCGCCCGTGCCGAGCGCGTCGCGGCGGCCTGTCAAACGTTTGAAGAGCTCATCGCCCCGATGGCCGGGAACCTCGGGCTCTCACCCGGTCCGCGTCGGATTGTGGCGCACGCGCACTGCCATCAGCGCTCGTTGATCGGTGTCGGCCCAATGCTATCGGCGCTCCGGGCGATCCCGGGGGCCGAGGTCATTGAGCCGGATGCCGGATGCTGTGGGATGGCCGGCTCGTTCGGTTACGAGATCGAGCATTATGAGGTCTCACGCCTGGTCGCCGAGGATCGCCTGCTGCCGGCCATTCGTAAGTCAGGCTCCGACGATCTCCTCGTTGCGCCCGGGTTCTCTTGCCGGCTCCAGATCAGCCATTTCGCCGGACGGTCGGCGGTTCACCCCGCGATGCTCCTGCGCTCCTGCCTTGAGAGGCCATCGTGATGATTTTTTCTTCAGGAGCCGGCTCCAGCCGGCGATCTTCGCGACACGATCGGCTTCGTCCGACCCGATTTTTGTAGGAGCCGGCTCCAGCCGGCGATCTTCGCGACACGATCGGCTTCGTCCGACCCGATTTTTGTAGGAGCCGGCTCCAGCCGGCGATCTTCGCGACACGATCGAC
>DAIDKV010000145.1 GCA_027449865.1 Planctomycetales bacterium | reverse complement strand
CTCGGCGCGACGCACGACTTCCTCGAGTCGGTCGCTCTCCACCTCGATGAGCTCCACAGTGGATCGCATCGGACAGCTACCGGCTGACGATGAGTGAATGGGCCGCCCCTCCTGGTGGGAAGTCGGCGAGAGATCCCCAGTGGCTGTAGTGGAACACTCCGGCGGCGACGATGCAAGAGCTGATCAAGGAGTCATCACGTCAGGGGCCCGACCGGCCGCCAGTCGGCGGCGGCGCCGGTCCGGGTGGGATCGCCTGCGGAGAGCAACACGGTGAGTTGATGAGCGGCCAGGCGTCGCGCGGGGCCGTCGTCGGTCGAGGGCCACCAGGGGAATCGGCCCTGGGAGAGCCGTTTGTGGCAGAGCCAGAAACCTTGGCCGTCATACATGAGGATCTTCAGGGCGGTGAATCTGCGATTGCGGAAGACGAAGACGACGCCGGCGAAGGGATCGTGGCGGAGGGTGTCCTGACAGAGTCGAGCCAGGCCGTCGATGCCGCGACGGAAGTCAACGGGCTCGACGGCGACGAGGATTTTCATGTGAGGGGTGATCTGGAGCATCACAGGGCATCCCCGAAGCCGCGAGCGAGGGCTTCGATGTCAGCGGCGTCGTAGCCGACGAGTTGGATGCGGAGAGTCACGCCGGAGCCGTTGTTGAGTTCGAGGTGGCACTGCCTGGCGAGGAGGAGAGGAGGGGTCAACTCAACGAAGGGAGGGTGGCTCGGTTGGTCCGAAGAGGTGTCGGCCTCGAGGCGTTTCTTCAAGCCGTAGTAGTCGAGGCGGAGTGCCGCGGCGGTGCGACTGACGCCATGAATCCTGGCGATTGGGACGGCGACGTCCCAGAGTTCTTGAGGGATACGGGTTCCGGGCGTGCGCTGCGTTCTCCACGCCTGAAAGCGTTGCTGAGCCCGGACCAGATCGGCAGGCCGTTGGCGGTGCGGAGTCGTATCCATCGCGATCCTCCCGAATGAGGACCGCCACCGTAGCAAATCCCCCGCGACGATTCAGGCAGGCTTACCGGAAGGACACGATCATCGCTGCCTGCTTCAAAGTCTTGCCTTCGAGCCAACGGCCTATTGTCCGCTTGACGATTGCTTCGACGATGTGAGCCGGGGTGTAGTAGACCCCTCCCGCCTTGCGGACCTCCGGCTTCTCCTCGACTACCGCCCTGTGGGACGGTGAGAGCCGTATCACCTTACCGAGGAATCGCTCATAGACCTGGCCGAGGATCGCAGTGGGTATAACCGAGAATTCGTAGGAACTGTCAGGGTGATATAGATGTTTGACGATCGTCTTGAGCACGTGGCCATCGACCGTCAGCGTCGCGCTCACAGTGTCGGGCGGTTCGCGGTCCTTCTCTTTCTCGAAATGAAAGAGGCCGGAGTTGTAGCGGTCATCGGCGTGCCGAAATAGCTTCAGAAGGCCAGCATAGGCATCGGCGTGGCGGACAACTTCCTGTAGTTGGCCGTAGGGTTCGATGCCGCGGTCCTCGCACATTCGGAGGAAGACGATGCGGTCGAGTGTCATCTGTACGGCGTGGTTCAGCTCCGACTCGCTGATCTGGCGGTTGCGTAGCGCCAGATTGCGGGCCAGCAGCTCGCGCCACTCCTCGATCTCGGCCAAGAAGGCCGCATCGACCTCGGCCGTCCCTCGCTTCAATTTTGCTGACTGGGCGTAGCGATCGAAAGCCCCTTTAAGGATCGCCTCGCGGCTGAAGAGCCCGGCGATTTCACCCCAGCGTCTAGGAAAATCTTTGTATGTATAGTAGTGGACCCGAGCCTTGCCCGCTGGATCGCTGGGTTCGGGCTTTACCCGGCAATCGTAGACGGCAAACTCCTCGAAGTCGGTCAGAATTGACAGCGCCAGCTTGGCGCTCCAGCCGTAACGCCGGAGCTGTAAGGCCGGGAGCGGCTCGTCCTTGAGGCGGTGCGATGGCCTCTTGGCCTCGACGAAGAATTTCCTCACCCCGCCAATTCGGAAGCCGTAATCAGGCGCCTCAGTCTTGCCTCCGACCTTGATAGCGTCCTCGTGGACGACGTCCTTATACGCCTCATGGTAGCCGTTTCGGTTGAAGATGTCCCAACCCAATGCCTCGAAGAATGGGTTGAGGAATTCGTTGCGGAGTTGGGTCTCATTGAGGCCGCCAGCTAGATAGGTTTCACGGTGCAGGTCGAAGCGCTCGACTAGGTCGAGGACGACCTGAGGGGCCTGTTGGACCGCGGTGTCCATGCTCTCATCCGAGTAAGTGGAGGATTGAGGCGTCAAGATGGCCGAATCATAGCACGCGTTGGAGCGTGGTGAACAGGGCGCAGCAGAATGATGCGACTTACCGACAGTTCCCGACACGCTGGTAGTCTGCCGCTTCAGGATCTCTCGCTGTCTTGACCTCCTCGCATGGCTGTGCACTGCAAGTGTCCAGTCGCGATCGATCTATTCTGAAGGCCGCTTGGTAGCTTGCTAGCTTCGAGGGTACGACGCAAAGCTTCGCTCAATAGAGGTCGCCGGACTAGCCGGCCTAATGGTGGGCAGATTGCGGGAACGACGCATCGACGTAAGAACCCGTCGTATCCTTCGTGATTGTGACGAATTCTGTATTCCGCTATCTAGGAGCAAGCAGTCATGATTTCGAGGGCGCATGCGCCATGGTCGCGATGGTCAACACGAGGCGTACCCTCTGAAGCTGATCTACGGTCCGCTCAAGGGGGGGGCAACCCTGGGCAGAAGTTTTGCCTTGTGTCTGTCCATGCGTCCATCATCTAGTAGCTTAGTACAGGTGACACGGTATGACACGGTATCGGCGGAAAACGGACACGGTATCGGGCTTCAGCGGAAAAGGCGGAAATATTCTCGCCGATGGATTACAGGACCGTGAGAGGCCCTCGCGTGACCCCGTATTGGCCCGTTGCCTTGAGGTCGCGCCACAGCTTTTTGGCATCCCGGCGACCCTCCAAAACATCACGGTAGAGGCCGATGATTCGCTCGACAGAGGGGCCGTCTTCGTCGAGGAATTCGATCCGCAAGTGCCTGGCTCCCTTGGAGATGAGTCGAGGGAGGAACTCGGCGGCAGTCTGGGGTGTCGCGTTGAACAGGGTGTTCCGACAGCCCACGTCAGCGGTGAGCGGATGCTCAGCACCTACCCGATCGCGAAGCTTCACGGTATGCTTATCACAGGGGCGTCCACAGTTTGTCTTGTCCGTGCCGGGGGACAGGAACGCACAGTAGGTGCAAAACTCCATGTGGAACATGGGAATCCGCTGGTGGATCACCACTTCCACCCACGACGACGGCACCGCGCCCAGCAGGTCGAAAAGCTGGTCGATGTTGAGGTCGTACGAGGCCGTCACGCGGAGGGCGCCTCGACGTCGGAGCCGATCGACGGTCAGCGGATTGGCGGCGTTGAGCGAGAAGTCGGCGAGAAATGGAATGCCCTGGCTGGTGCAGAAATGCATCCCGCCGGCATTCCGGACCAGCAGGCCGTCGGCACCCCGGCCGGCGAGGTATTTGAACAGGTTCGCCTCGCCAGGCTTCTCAATCCGGGGGGTCGCCAGGTAGATCGTCGCCCCACCCCGACGCGCCGCCGCGACAGCGTCGGCATAGCGCTTGATCTCCTGATAATCGGCCAGAATCGTCGTGATCCCCTGGCCGGCCGCGGCCTCGATCTGGTCGGTCCGCCGGCAGAGAACCGATAGCTCGGGGAGTGGATGGTCCTCCCGATCCTCGGCGCGGGCGGCGGCAATCGGTGCGAGCATCGAGGGCAGGACCGGGCCCGTCGCGATCGAGCGTGGGGCTGGCGTCGATGCCGCCTCATCAAGCCGTTCGACCAGTTCCCTGCGCAGGTGGTTCAGGAGACTCATCGGGACCATCGGCTCGCCCGCGATCGTCGCCTCAAGCCGGCCAAGCTGGTAGGTCGTGCCGCCGAGCCGGCCGAGTTGCTCTCGGAAAAGGTCCTCGTCGGCGGGACGACGCAAGGCACGAACGAGCGGTTCGTCGGACCGGACCTCGACCCGGCGACCGCCCGGCGATCGGCCGGTGATCCGGAGCGGCTCGCCAGCGATCGCGATGACCTCGATGTCCAGGTCCAGCCGACGCGAGGGAGGCCCCTCGAACGTCCGGCGGAGTCGGCGGGTCAGTTCGGGGTCGTCGGTCTTCCAGACCCGCTGACCGGGCGCGATCCCACGCGGGTCGATCGCCTCGCGGCCGAAACGTAGTTCCAGACGGCCGGTGTGTCCGGCCTCGAAAGGCGGGGCGGGTCGCGACCCGGCGAGCGGAATCACCTCGTAGATGCGCCCCCCCTGCTCCACCAGACCGGTCGATTCGTCGGCGTCGAAGACCAGCCCGTCGCCCGGCTTGAGCGGGGCCTCGACGGTCAGCCGGACGCCCGATCCCGTCACCGATTCCACCACCCCCAGGTCGATCCCCCGCTTCTTCGCGTAATCGCCCCGGACGAGAACCTTGTGATTGTTGCCGTCGAGAAAGCCGTGCGAAAATCCCCGGGAAAACGAGAGCTCCATCTCGCGAACGTCGCGCGGGGTGAACTCAACCGGATGACCGGCCCAGGCCGCATCGATCGCCGCCCGATAATGTCGGGTAATGTTCGCGACGTACTCCGGCGTCTTGAGCCGCCCCTCAATCTTGAGGCTCGAAACGCCCAGCTCAATCAGCCGGGGGACCAGGTCGTACGCCGCGAGATCCTGCGGACTCAGAAGATACTGGATGTTTTCCAGGTCGACGGGACGGCCGTCGCAAATGATCTGGTAGGGCATCCGGCAGGCCTGGGCGCACTCGCCCCGGTTCGCGGACCGGCCGCCAAGGGCCTCGCTGGTGAGGCACTGGCCCGAGTACGCGACGCAGAGCGCACCGTGGACGAAAACCTCCACGGGCAACTCCGCCTCGAGACGGATGCGTCCAATCTCGTCGAGCGAGAGCTCGCGCGCGAGGATCACGCGAGTGCAGCCCAGCTCCTTGGCCAGCTCGACACCCTCGGCACTCGTGATCGACATCTGCGTCGAGCCGTGGATTTCCAGCTCGGGCGCGATCGACCGGATCAGGCTGACGAGGCCAAGGTCCTGCACGATCAGCGCATCGACGCCCGCCGCCGCGGCCTCGCGGACCGCGGATTCCAGGTCGGGAAGCTCGGCGGTGAAGACCAGCGTGTTGAGCGTGACATAGCCCCGGACGCCCCGGCGATGGAGCATCGCCATCACCTCGGGGAGGTCGGCACCGTCGAAGTTGTGGGCACGCATCCGGGCGTTGTGGCGGGCCAGGCCGAAGTACACCGCGTCGGCGCCGTTCTCGACGGCCGCGAGCAGGCACGTCCGATCACCGGCCGGCGCCAGAAGCTCGGGCTTGACCCGCGCGGGCCGGTCGTGACTCTCGATGATGCCAGGTTTTGCCGTATTCGCCTGCGCCGTCGCCATGCTCGTTCTCGGTCCCCGCTCCCTTGACGTGATCCCCGTCGCGAGTTCATTCTACGGGCCGTTCGTCGAGGAGGGAAACCTCGGATCGCCGGTTGCGGCGAGGGCTCGGATCGTGGATTCGCGCGGGTCGACGTCCGTGGAGCGTCAGGAGTCGGATTCGGGCGAGATCGTGACCCGAATCTTCCCGGCCTGGCCGGCGTTGATGCAACCGACGATCGCGGCCGATCCGAGACCGTGGTAGCGAAGCTGGCGGACCACCTCCGCGGCGTGTGTACCCGGAATCGCGGCGAGCAGGCCGCCCGACGTCTGCGCATCGCAGAGCAGAAGCTGACGCCAGTCGGGGATGGTCGGGTCGTAGTCGACCCACTTCGAGAGGAATCGGCGATTGGCGTGTGTCCCGCCGGGAGAAATCCCGGCCTGCACGTACTCGATCGCGGCTGGCAAGATCGGGACCAGGTCGCTCCAGATCGTCGCCGAGACAGCGCTCGCGGCGGTCACGTTGCGAAGGTGGCCCAGCAGGCCGAAGCCGGTGATGTCGGTCATCGCGTGGGCGCCCGCGTGCGTCATCACCACCGAGGCCTCGCGGTTGAGCGTGGTCATCACCGAGAGCGCCTCGCCGATAGCGCCTCGGGTGTCCTCGTTTCGCTTGGCGGCGGTCGTGATGATTCCCAGGCCGATCGGCTTGCTGAGGACGAGAAAATCCCCGGGTTGCGCGCCGGCGTTATCGATCACCTGGTCGGGATGAACCTTGCCAACCACCGCCAGCCCGAAGATCGGCTCCTCCGACTGGATGGTGTGGCCGCCGACAATCGCGATCCCCGCCTCGCGCGCCTTCTCGCCGGCCCCGCGAAGGATCTCCACGAGGACCTCGGGCGGCAAGGTCGCGCTCGGGAATCCGACGATGCTCAGCGCCGTCATCGGCGTGCCGCCCATCGCGTAGACATCGCTCAGCGCGTTGGCCGCGGCGACGGCGCCGAAGTCGTAGGGGCGGTCGACGATGGGGGTGAAGAAGTCGGTGGTGAGGATGAGCGCGAGGTCGTCCGAGATCCGATAGACGGCCGCGTCGTCGGCCGTCGCGTGGCCGACGATCACATTGGGATCCGTGACGGGCGGCAGCCCGGCGAGAAGCGAGAGCAGATAATCGGGCGGCTGCTTGGCCGCACAACCGGCCCGCTTGGCGAACTGGGTCAGGCGGATGGTTTCGAGATCGGTCTCGCTCATGTTCGGGCCCTCGGTCCGTGGAACTACGGGACCAGCTCGGCGAGCCGGGCCTCCAGCAACTCGCCGACCATCGCCGGATTGGCCTTGCCGCCGGTCTGTTTCATCACCTGACCGCGAAGGAATCCCTTGACAGCCTCGGGCTTCTTCTTTCCCTTCTTGATATCCTCAAGTGCCTGAGGATTGGCGGCGATGGCCGCCTCGACGGCCGCCGCGATCGCCTCGCGGTCGGAGACCATTTTGTATCCGCCCTTCTCGATGATCGTCTCGGCCGGCTCGCCGGTCTCGATCATCCGGCCGAGGATTTCCCGGCCCTGATTCGTGTTCAGCTCGCCCCGCTTCACGCGGTGGATGAGGTCGGCCAGCCCCTCGGGCTTGACCGGGAACTCGGCGACGGTCGACTTGTTCTCCTTGATCGTCCGAAGCACGTCCTGCTGAATCCAGTTGCTGGCGAGCTTGAACTCGCCCGTCGCCTTCGCGACGGCGTCGTAGTAATCCGCGACGTCCTGCCCCTGTTCCACCAGGACGTTGGCGTCATACGGCGAGAGCCCGTATTCCGCCTCAAACCGCTTCCGACGGGCGAACGGCAGCTCGCCGATCGACTGCCGAACGCGATCGAGCCAGGCCGCGTCGACCACGACCGGGACAAGATCCGGCTCCGGAAAATATCGGTAGTCGGCCGCCGTTTCCTTCTCTCGCTGGGGCTTGGTTTCTTCGAGGTCGTCGTCCCAGCCCCGGGTCGTCTTGGGGGCGTCCTTGATCGTCTTGCCGTTCTTCTGCCATTCCTTGTACTGACGATCGGCCTCGTAAAGCAGGGCCTTTTCGACCGAGCGAAAGCTGTTCAGATTCTTGATCTCAACAATCGGCGTGGCGATCGTCTGGCCGTCTTTATGGATGTGAAGGTTGACGTTGGCATCGCAGCGGAGCGAGCCTTCCTGCATTTCGCAGTCGGAGACTTCCAGGTAGCGGAGGGTGAGGCGAAGTTCTTCGAGGCAGCCTCGGGCATCGGCCGCGGATCGGATCTCAGGCTCGCTGACGATCTCCAGCAGTGGAATACCCGCGCGGTTCAGGTCGACCTCCGAGAGACCGCCGTAGCCGTGGGTGAGCTTGCCGGTGTCTTCTTCGAGGTGGATGCGGGTGAGCCGGCACTGGGTCCCGCCGCCGCCGTCCTTGCGGGGTGGGATTTCCAGGTGGCCGCCCTTCGAGAATGGCAGGTCGTACTGGCTGATCTGATAGTTCTTGGGGAGGTCGGGATAGTAGTAGTTCTTGCGGTCCCACTTCGTGAACGGCGCGATCTCGGCGCCGAGGGCGACGGCCGTTTTGAGGGCCAGCTCGAACGCCTTCCGGTTCATCGTCGGGAGCGTGCCGGGCAGCCCGAGGGAGACCGGGTCTGTCTGTGTGTTCGGCGGCAGACCGAACTCGGTGCCGCTCCAGGAGAACATCTTGCTCTCGGTCTGGAGCTGCACGTGGATCTCCAGGCCGATGACAATCTCGTAATCCATAACTGCGCCGCCTCCGGCCTAATGTCGTTCCCGCCAAACCGTCTGATCCAACTCATCAAGCAGTCTTCGGCCGCCGCGTGTGCCAGTCCGTCGCTCGCTCGAAGACGCGGGCGGTGCGCAGGAGGGTCTCCTCGGCGAAGGGCGCGGCCAGGAGTTGCAGGCCGATCGGCAGCTTCTGGCTGGTGAACCCGCACGGGAGGCTCAGGCCCGGGATGCCGGCAAGGTTCGCGGTGATCGTGTAAATGTCCGAGAGATACATGGAGAGCGGGTCGGCGGTCCGCTCGCCCAGCTTGAACGCGGGTGTGGGCGAGGTCGGGCCGAGCAGGACGTCCACCTCGCGGAACGCCGCGTCGAAGTCGCCTCGAATCTTGCGACGAACCTGAAGCGCCTTGTTGTAATACTGATCGGCGTAGCCTGCGGAGAGCGCGAATGTCCCCAGCATGATCCGACGCTTGACCTCCGGCCCAAATCCCTCCGCCCGGCTCACCATCATCATCCGGACGAGTTCGGCGATGTTTTCCTCGCCCGGGTATTTCGGCGAGTAATCCTCGGCCCGGTGGCCGTAGGTGGTCCCGTCGTAGCGGGCGAGGTTGCTCGAGCACTCCGCGGGCGCGACGATGTAATAGGCCGGTACGCCATATTTCGAGTGCGGGAGCGAGACCTCTTTTATGGTCGCCCCGGCCTTCTCGTAAAGCTTCACAGCCTCCTGAATGGCCGAGGCGACTTCCGGATCGAGTCCCTCGCCGAAGAACTCGCGGACGATCCCGATCCGGAGCTTTTCGGGCGGCGTGTCGAGCGTCGCGGAATAATCCGGGACGGGCAGGTCGACGCTGGTCGCGTCGCGAGGGTCTCGGCCGGAGATGACTTTCAGCAGAAGCGCTGTGTCGGTCAGGTCGTGAGCGAACGGACCAATCTGGTCGAGTGAACTGGCGAAGGCGATCAGGCCGTATCGACTGACCCGGCCGTACGTCGGTTTCAGTCCGACCACGCCGCAAACCGCCGCTGGCTGCCGGATCGAGCCGCCGGTGTCGCTACCGAGCGAGAGCGGGGCCAGGCCCGCGGCGACGGCCGCCGCCGATCCGCCCGACGACCCGCCCGGAACCCGGGTCTCGTCCCAGGGGTTGAGGGTCGGGCCGTAGGCGCTGTTCTCGGTCGACGATCCCATGGCGAACTCGTCCATGTTCGTCTTGCCGAAGAGGATCGCGCCGGCGTTCCGCAGCCGATCGATCACCGTCGCGTCGTAAGGAGGCCGGAAGCCCTTCAGCATCCGACTGCTGCACGTTGTCGGCTCGCCGCGAACGCAAAGGAGGTCCTTGATCGCGACCGGGACGCCCCCCAGCCGACCGACCGGCTCGCCCGCCTTCCGCCTGCGATCGACGGCCCGAGCCTGGTCGAGAACATGGTCGGCGTCGAGATGGACGAACACATTGAGCCGGCGCTCGTGGTCTGCCCGGTCGAGGAGAGATCGGACGATTTCCTCGGAAGTGACCTCGCCGGATTCCATCCGGGCCAGCATCGCGACGGCGGTATCCTGACTCATCGATCGGCATCCTCGGCGGGCGGAGGCGGTTTGCGGGGCATCAATCCAGGACGGCGGGAACCAGGAAGCCGGTGGCGTTCCGCTTCGGGGCGTTCGCCAGGGCGTCCTCTCGCGAGAGCGGCTCGCCGCGGGCATCGTCCCGAAAGACATTCCGGACCTCGACACCGTGCGCCAGCGGCTCGACCCCCTCGGTGTCGACCTCCTGAAGGTGCGCCACGTAGTCCACAATCGAGTTCAACTGGCCGGTGAACGTGGAAAGCTCCTCGGGGCTCACCCGAAGCCGGGCCAGCAAGGCGACCTTCGCCACGTCGTCATTCGACAGGGACATCGGCGTGAGAATCCTCCGGTCACGGGATGACACCCAGCCCGAGCAGCCGGGCAGCGGGCCCGGCCCGCGACGGACCACAGTCTGACAGATTCCCGCCAGCCATTCAAGATTCGCCGCGACCGCTCGGTTTGACGACCCGATCCAACGCCTACTATCATGAAATCGATGCGTCCAGCGGCGAGGGCGCCGATCCGGGCGATCGGGATGGAGACTCGACGACGATGAACGGACCCGTGGCGATCATCCTGGCCGCCGGCCAGGGAAAGCGGATGAAGTCGGAGCGGGCCAAGGTCCTCCACGAGGTCTGTGGACGCCCGATGATCCGCTACGTCGTCGACGCCGCCAGAGGCGCCGGGGCCCGTACCATCGTCGTTGTCGTCGGCTTCGCCGCCGACCAGATCCGGGCCCACCTACGCGACGAGCCCGACATCCGTTTCGCCGAGCAGGTCGAGCAACTCGGTACCGGCCACGCCGCCAAGGTCTGCCGCCCGGTCCTTCGCGACTATGAAGGCCCCGCGATGATCCTCGTCGGCGACGAGCCCCTGCTCCGCCCCGAACCTCTCGCCAATCTCTTTCGTCGCCAGCAAGAGGATCACGCCGCCTGCCTCCTCGGCACGGCCATGCTCCCCGACCCAACCGGCTTCGGCCGCATCCTTCGCGACTCCGCCGGCCGATTCCTCCGGATCGTCGAGGAACGCGATTGCAGCCCCGAGGAGCGGGCCATTCGCGAGGTCAACCCAAGTTGCTACGTCTTCCGCCTCCCCATCCTCTGGGAAGCCCTCGACCGGATCACCACCACCAACGCCCAGCGCGAGTATTACCTCACCGATGCCCCCGCCCACCTGATGGAGATGGGCGAGAAGGTGCTGGCCCTCAACGTTCTCGCCGCCGAGGATGTCCTCGGCGTCAACACGCGACAGCACCTCGCGCAGGCCACGGCCATCCTTCAGGAACGCATTCACGACCACTGGATGACCGAGGGCGTGACGATCGTCGACCCGCGGAACACCTACATCGACGGCCGGGCGACCATCGGCGTCGATACCGTGATCCACCCGTTCACCGCGATCACGGGCCGCGTTCGGATCGGTTCGGGATGCAAGATCGGTCCGCACGCCCACCTTCGCGACGGAACCGTCCTGGACGACGGCGTCGAGGTCGGCGCGTTTGTCGAGGTCAACCGCTCTCACCTCGGAGCCAAAACACTCGTTCGCCACCTGACCTACGTCGGCGATGCCGAGGTCGGCGAGCGAGTCAACTTCGGCGCCGCCTCGGTCACGGCCAATTTCGACGGCCTCCGCAAAAATCCGACCCGGATCGGCGACGACACCCTCATCGGCGCCGGCGCCGTTCTCGTCGCCCCCGTGACGATCGGCAAGAGCGCCGTTGTCGGCGCCAATGCCGTGGTCACCAGGGGCCACGACGTCGAGGACGGCCAGACCGTCGCCGGGGTCCCGGCCCGTGCGCTCACAAGAGCCCGGGATGTCCATCGCGGCGGCGAATAGTCGGTCCACAACTCCGCCAGAGACGGCCCCGACCGCGACTCTCGACCCGACGACGATCGCCTCACTTCCCTCTCGATCGAGCAGGTTCGTCGGCGGCTCGCGAGGATCCGAGACAACCCCGCCGACGTGAACTATGCTCCCGATAGGACGGCCGGAACGGGACCCGAGGCCATGCGTCCTCACCGCGCCCGGCCTCGATCGGGAACGCGCGATGTCGACCCTCCTCCTGGCCATCGCGATCGTCGCGGCCGATGGCCCGGCAAACCCCTGCCCGCCCATCGGTTCAGTCGTCAGGGAGGTCCAACTCCTCGACGACCGCGGGGCCCGGCATGGCCTCGACGATTGGCGATCCTCACGGCTGATCGTGCTCGCGTTCCTCGCCGAAGGGTGCCCCGTCGCCGAGCTTTACGCCGATCGACTCGCCAAACTGGCGGACCGCTACAGGCCGAGCGGCGTCGCTTTTGTCGGCGTCTTCGAAAAAGGACGCGATGGGGCGGCCGGCTCCTTCCGGTTCGCCAGGGAGCATGGTCTCTCGTTCCCCATCCGGCTCGACGACGGGTCCGCGGCGCTCCGGCTCGGCGCCCGGCGAACGCCCGAGGTCATCGTTCTCGACGAGGCCCTTCGCCTCCGTTATCGGGGTCGGATCGACGATCAGTACGCGGTCGGCTCCCGACGATCCGCCCCGGCACGCGAACACCTTCGCGAGGCGATCGAGTCTCTGCTCGCGGGACGTCCCGTGGAACGGCCCGAGGTGCTGGCCGTTGGTTGTCCGATCGCCCGCGTCGATCACCCAACGCCCGCCGGCGCGCCAACCTACCGACGCGATGTCGCCCCGATCCTCGCCCGACGTTGCGTCCCCTGCCACCAGACGGGCCAGGTCGGACCTTTCCCCCTGACCAGTTACGAGGAAGCCGCCGACCGGGCGGAGGCGATCGCCGAGGTCGTCGAGGACGGCCGGATGCCTCCCTGGCACGCGAATCCCCGCTTCGGCCGGTTCGCCAACGACCCCCGATTGACCGACCGCGAACGACAATCCCTCCTCGACTGGGCCCGCGGCGGTCTTTCCCAGGGCGATTCTCCCGAGCTTCCCCCAGCGCGATCGAATCCTGACGGCTGGTCTATTCCCGCTCCCGACCTGGTCGTCTCCATGCCCTCGTCCTTCACCGTCCCGGCCGGAGGGGTGGTCGATTACCAGTTCTTCGAGGTCGATCCAGGGTTCCGCGAGGATCAATGGATTCGGGCCGCCGAGATCCGACCGGGAAATCGACGCGTCGTGCATCACTGCAACGTCTTCCTTCGTGCCCCCGGAAGTCCGAACGAGATCGACACCGCCGGTGAGCTCGGCTCGTACTGCCTCGCCGCGATGACGCCCGGCACACCCCCCTGGATCCTCCCCGACGGAATGGCGAAGCGAATCCCAGCCGGCTGGCGCCTGGTCTTCGTCATGCATTATCAACCCGTCGGCACGATTCAAAACGATCAGACCCGGATCGGACTTGTCCTCGCCGACCGGTCCTCGGTCCGTCGAGAGGTCGCCACTCAACTCCTCTTCGATCCCGACCTGCGAATCCCTCCCTACACTGCCGACCATCGCGTCGAACGATCCCGGCGGTTCGATGAGGATGTCCTTCTGCTTTCGATGTTCCCCCACATGCATCTGCGCGGGCGATCCTTCCGGTACGAGGCCCTTTATCCCGACGGCCGATCGGAAATCCTGCTCGACGTCCCTCGCTACGACTTCAACTGGCAAAATCGCTACGTCCTGGCCGAGCCCCGCCGCCTCCCGGCCGGAACCATCCTGCGATGTACGGCCCATTTCGACAACTCCGAGGGGAATCTCTCCAATCCCGACCCCGGGGCCACGGTCCGGGCCGGCAAGCAAACCACCGACGAAATGTTCAACGGCTATTTTGACATCGCCCTCTCCGATCAGGATAGGACGAGTTTCCTCTCGACCGTCCGGTCGAAGCTCCGGCGATCGTGCGACTCCTCGATTTTTCTGATCGCCGCCTGCGCGACCTCGCTCTATTTTCTCCGTCGGCATCGAGGGCACAAAGGTGCCGGGTTGCCCTGTCCGTAACCCTCCAACCGGCCTGCCAGGGAGTCATCATGCTGTCCACACAGGGGCCCTCGGAAGGCCCGGCAAAATCCAGGTTCCCCTCGGGCGCGGCGGCGGTCCTGCTTCTCTCGCTGTTCGTGATCGGCGCCGTCCCGGTCTTTTTCAATCTCTTCAACCATGATGCCGGCTGGTATCTGGTCGCGGCCTCTCGGTTGCTCAACGGCGACCGGCTCTACGTGGACATCATCGAGCCGAATCCGCCGCTGATCGTCTGGATGTCCGTTCCCACGGTGGTCTTCGCGAGAGTCGCTGGGATTTCCGAGGTGCTCGCGTTTCGTGTTTCCGCCCTGCTCCTGATTGGCGGGTCACTCGGGCTGGCCGGCTGGGCGCTCCGGCGAGTCCTTCCCGACCGCCCGGGTGGACGCCTCTTGCTCGGACTGCTGGCGATCGCCGTTCTCTTGCCTCTGGCCGGCTATGAGTTCGGTGAGCGCGAGCACCTGATGTTCGCGATGATTCTGCCCTATCTGGTCATGGCGGCGGCAACCGGCGCGGGCCTTCGATTCGGTGGACCCATGGCCGTGCTCGCGGGAGTTCTGGCCGGACTTGGCATCGGATTCAAACCTCATTTCGCATTACTCTGGCTTGGCGTCGAGGGCTACCTGGTCTGGAACGCTCCAGAACGCCGGACCTGGCTCCGGGTGGAAAACCTTGGGGTGATGGCCACCGGGCTTTCCTGCGTGCTCGCGACCTTGATCCTCACTCCCGACTACCTCGTCATGGTTCGATGGCTCTGGCCGATTTACCGATACTGCGCCAACGTCTCCTGGCGATCGATGCTGGATCATCCGGCCGTGATGCTTTCGGTGATCGCCTGGCTTTGCTATCCGATGGTCCGACCACGCGGGGCGTACCGCGAGCTCTGCCGGGTTTTCCTGATCGTCGACGTGAGTTTGCTGGCCGCCGCCGTGCTCCAGTCGAAGGGGTACAGCTACCACTACTATCCGGCGGCGGCCTCGGCGATCGTCCTGCTTGGGCTTCTCTTCATCGAGTCGCGCGAACCGATCGCCGATCGCCGGGCCTGGGCGGGGGTGATCGGTGGAGGTCTCGCCGCGGCCTTGCTGATCGTCGCCGCGGGCGACCGGATCTTCGACGCGCGACTCTGGGGAGCCGAGCCGATCGACTCGCGAACGTACTACGGACGACTGGCCCGGCTCGCCAGGGACCATGCCGCGGGCGGGAGCCTCTTTGTCTTCTCGCCGGCCGTGATCGATGCCTTCCCCATGGTCAACGAGGTCGGCGCGACCTGGGCGTCGCGGCATCCCTGCCTCTGGTTTCTGGCCGGGCTCTATCCGGCTCCGCTCCGCTCCTCGCCACCGGAATCGTATCGATCGATGGCGGCGATGAGTCCGGCCGAGCGCCTTTTGTTCGACTCCGTGATCGACGATTTACTTCGCGATCGTCCCAACCTGATGCTCGTCGATGCAGGCCCCCGAAGGGGAGTCTACTGCATCGAGCCTTTCGACTATCTTGCCTACTACGGCAGAGATCCCAGGTTTGCCGCGCTGATTCGCGAGTACGAGCCCCTGCCCCGACTCGGCGACTTCCGTCCCTATCGCCGACGCGCTGGGGCCGCGCGAGGCGACCTCACGATCCGGCAGGCGTCGCGCGGGCGTTGAGCCTCGCGTAGAGATCGACGTATCGGCCGAAGAGGTCGTCGTAGAGTCCCGCGTTCGCGGGATCGGGCTCGACGACGCGTTCGATGGCGACCATCGCGAGGGCGGCGGCGTCGAAGTCCGGGTAGATCCCGGCCGCGACGGCGGCGGCCATCGCCGATCCGAGGGCACAGGCTTCGGTCTCACGGGCGAGATGGATTGGCCGTTGCAGGACGTCGGCGTGGATCCGGAGCCAGAGTGGCGACCGGGCCCCGCCGCCTCCGACGAAGACGCGATCGATCCTCAGCCCGTGCTTCTGGGCGTCCTCGAGAATATGCCGTGTACCGCAGGCGGTCGCCTCGTAGATCGCCCGGAAAATATGGCCGGGGCCATGCGCGAGCGAGAGCCCGACGATCGCGCCTCGGGCCATCGGATCCTTGTAGGGAGACCGGTTCCCTTGCCAGTCGTCGCGGACGACCAGGCCCTCCGAGCCGGGCGGTACGGCGGCGGCCTGCTCGTCCAGGACCTCAAACACGTGAACGCCCCTCCGCTCGGCTTCGATCCGCTGCGCTCCGGCGAAATGGCGACGATACCAGTCGAGAATCGAGCCGGTCGCCGTCTGGCCGGCTTCCAGCGTGTAGAGGCCCTCAACGGTCGCGTCCGGATAACATCCGCCAGCCCCCGAGCCAAAGACGCCCTCACGCGACATCGCCAGGTGGCAGGTGCTCGACCCGACGATCACCGCGACGTCGCCATCGCGCGTGGCCCCCATGCCGAGCATTCCCAGGTAGGCGTCGATCCCGCCCTGCGCGACCGGTGTTCCCATCGCCAGGCCCAGGTCGTCGGCGGCGAACCGGGCGAGCCGGCCCTCCCCTCGACCGAGCGGCACAATCCGCGTCGGCCACTTCGTCGGAAGGTCATCCAGGCCCACGGCTCCGAGCAGCCCGAGCGGCCAGCCGCCGTCCGGTCGCGCGTAATTCCACTTCACCGCGACGTGATTGAGCGAAAGCGTCCAGTCGCCGGTCAGGCGATGCATCATCCAGTCGGTCCCCTCGACCACCCGACCGGCCGATCGATACAGCTCGGGCTCGTTCCGCTTGAGCCAGAGCGCCTTCGGCAGCATCCATTCAGGCGAGACCCGCCCCGAGACGTACCGCAAAACCGGGTCGCACGTCGCACTGATCTCCTCGGCCTCGCGAAACGATCGCTGGTCCATCCAGAGGAGCGCGGGACGGAGCGGTCGGCCGTCGTCCTCGCAGGCCACCACCGTGCAGGCCGTGCAGTCGAGCCCAATCCCGACGACCTCCTCCGGACCGGCACCAGCCGCCCCCATCGCCGATCGAACCGCCTCACACGCCGCGGTCCACCACGATTCGGCGTCCTGCTCGGCCCAGGTCGGCCGTGGATACCTCGTCTCAATCGGGGCCACACCCCAGGCGACGGTCCGCCCGTCTCGATCCACGAGTGCGGCACGCAGGCTCTGAGTGCCGACATCCAGGCCCAGAAGCAGGCCGTTCTTGTGTGTGCTCATAGCTGATCGCTGATGGGTTGAGAATCGGACGCCCATCATCCGCCGGACGCCGGATGACTCGGTTTTTCCAGCTAGACCAATCCTTCAAATATTCATCTTTGAACGTTTGATGAATCGGACTTACGACTGTCGAGCTGGAGGGTCACGGGGCCTTCGTTGACGAGTTCGACGTTCATCGAGGCGCGAAAAACGCCGGTGGCGACTTCGAGGCTCGATTCCGCGAGGCGGGCCGCGCAAAAAAGGTAGAGCCGCTCGGCCTCCGCGGGGTCGGCGGCGGCGGTGAAGCTGGGGCGGCGTCCGGCCCGGCAGTCCGCGAGCAGCGTGAACTGGCTGACGACCAGGATACCGCCTCGAACATCGACCACACTCCGGTTCATCTTTCCCTGGTCGTCTTCGAAGGCGCGGAGGGTGAGAATCTTCTCGGCGATCCAGTTGGCGTCGGCCTCGGAGTCGCCCCGCTCGACGCCGAGCAGAACCAGCCAGCCTCGGCCAATCCGTCCGACGCACGCCCCATCGACCTCGACCGAACTCCTCGACACTCGCTGCAATACCGCACGCATGCGCATGACCCTGATAGGGACTGGACCCTCGATCGCACGATCATAACGCGGTGGAGGCGGCAAAGCCGAGGGTCTTCGCGAAATCCGGACCGATTGGGCCCCCAGGCCTGTTACCTTCACGGTACGCCAGGAAATGGGGACTGGCTCCGGAGCGCAGCGCAGATGCCTCGTGGACTGGGATGGAAGATCAGAGCAACCACAAAATACACGGAGGACACGAAAAAGGGAGGGAATCGGAATCCTGGTGAGGGGAGATTCAGTGAGAGCCGATCCCCGGGCGGTCGTGCGCGGGTTGACGCTGGGATTGAAGATCGGAGGAACCACGAAATACACGGAGGGCACGAAAAAAGGCTGGGAATCGGTATCCTTCCTGAGTGGAGTTGAATCAGGGCCTTTTCCTTCTCGGTTCGCCGGGAAACGGGGACTGGCTCCGGAGCGCAGCGCAGGTGCCTGTCCCCATTTCGTGGTCGATCCGCTGCTGGTCCTGAACGCGAAGGCAAAAGCGTCGTGCGAATGGGGACTGGCTCCGGAGCGCAGCGCAGGTGCCTCTCCCCGTTTCGTGGTCGATCCACTGCTGGTCCGGATGCCGTGAGAAAAAAACGCCCCTGGAAGATGCTGGCCCGGCCTCTGGACGATCGAATCGGGCCGACTCCATCGACCGATCTCGACGGCCGACCGCCGACTCGACTTTCTTCCGCGGCCTCGAATGCCTAGGATGATGTCCGGCCCCGAAACGGAACCAAGGACTTCACGAACGATGGAAATCATCCTGGCGAATCCCCGAGGCTTCTGCGCGGGGGTCAACATGGCGATCGATTGCCTGGAGCGCGCCCTCGAGTTCTTCGGGCCGCCGCTGTACGTTTATCACGAGATCGTTCACAACAAGTATGTGGTCGAGCGGTTTCGCAAGCTCGGGACGGTTTTCGTCGAGTCGATCGACGAGGTTCCCGAGGGCAAGCCCTTGCTCTACAGCGCCCACGGCGTCTCGCCGCAGGTCCGCGAGCAGGCGAGAGGCCGAAACCTGGTCGCGATCGACGCCACCTGTCCGCTCGTCATCAAGGTTCACCTGGAGGCGATCAAGTACGCGCGTGAAGGCTACACGATCATTCTGATCGGCCACGAGGGGCACGACGAGGTGATCGGGACAATGGGTGAGGCGCCCGACCGGATGATCCTCGTCGAGACGGCCGACGACGTCGAGCGAATCGAGGTCTCGAATCCGGAGAAGGTCGCCTATCTGACGCAGACGACCCTGAGCGTCGACGACGCGAACATTGTGATCGCGGCCCTCCGGAAGAAGTTCCCCAAAATCGCGAATCCGCCGAAGGACGACATCTGCTACGCCACCCAGAACCGTCAGGAAGCCGTCCGCGAACTCGCCGCGCAGGCGGAGCTGGTCCTGGTCCTTGGCAGTCAGAACAGCTCCAACAGCCGCCGCCTCGCTGAAATCTCGAAGGGGATGGGGAAGCCCTCGTACCTGATCGACGGCGTCTCCGAGATCCGAGAGGATTGGTTCGAGGGGGTGGACCGGGTCCTGATCACGGCCGGCGCGAGCGCTCCGGAAACCGTCGTCCAGGAGTGCATCGACTATCTCCAGAGCAATTTTGGAGCAAGCATCCGCGAGGCGACGATCCGCGAGGAGGGCGTGCATTTCCCGATGCCGAAGTCGCTCCGGGAGTTACTTCCGTCCGGTTCGTCGCGATGATGGGTGAGCCGACCGGAGCGAGGTCGCCATGCAGGCGCGGATCGAGCCCTTCCGGTTCTCAGGCGCCGAAGAGGTCGAAATCCTTCGACCACTCCGACTGCGGCCGGAGCGGGTCGTTGCTATCGTCCTCGGCTTTCATCTCGGCGAGAACCTGTCCTGACATCCGCGTCGCCGAGAGCAACATGGCGGTCACCTGAATCAAGGTGATCGCCCAGATGAGCGTCTGGGCATAGTACAGCAAAACCACCTCGAGCGATCGCGGACGGGCGTGGGGGATCAACGGCCAGCCGGCCCACCAGTTGGTGTGCTGGCAGAAAAACAGGAGCCAGAGGAAGGCTCCCGTGGCCGCCATCGATCGGATCGATTTCCCCGACTCGCGGGCGTTCTCCACCCCCAGATGTTCGAGGTAATCGCAGCCAAGTCCCGCCATCAGGGCAAACTCCGCCCAGCCGAGAGCCTGGCCGATGTTCCCACAAATCCACTGATGGGCGAACCTTCCTGGGATCAATCCCAGCTCGGTGCCGTGCTCCCCGTACCAGAGTCCGACGTCAACCAGCGACATCACCATCAAAAGGCCGACCCGCCGCCGCCATCCGGGGTGGTCGAAGCGTCCCCAGAGGAGCATCACGCCGAACAGGCAGCCGAAGGTGATCGGAACGTCCAGCCAGTGATACACCGCGCTGGATCGAAGCAAAATCGCGAGATCGGGCTGGAAGGTCGCGAGGATCGGGATCAGGGCGTCGAAGCAGGCGATCATGAGCGCCGCCGAGAGCAGGCCGAAGGCCACCCGGCAAACCTCATAAGACTTCCGCAACTGATCGCGTTCCAGGTCGAGCATGGGGCCGTGTCTTCCGCGAAGGGGGGAAATGCGTCCTCGATTCGCCAGTGGTTATTGTAGTGACGCCGGTCCTTCCCAGCCAGGGCCAGGGCTCGGGCGCTCGCGCTGCATCTCATGCCGGCCGGCTCAGGTCTCGTCCGCCGAACTGGCGGTGATCGGCGAGAAGTGTTAAAGTACCACGAAGGCGTGCGGCGAGGCGGACCGCTCCAGCCAGGAGCGGAGCCGACGGGATCGATCGCGGTGGACGGAGCGACCGAACGTGAGCATGGACAAATCGCTGATCTGCACCGACGACCCTTCCAAGAAGAGCGACCCCTACGGAGAGCTCAAGGTCTTCGCGGGGAGTTCGAGTCGGCGACTCGGAAAGGCGATCTGCGACCGCCTCGGCATGGAGCTGGCGAAGTCGGAGACCATGGTCTTCAGCGAGGGGAATGTCTTCGTCCGCGTCCTGGAAAACGTCCGAGGCCGCGACGTCTTCATCATCCAGGGAATCGACTACCCGGTAAACGACAACCTGGTCGAACTCCTCTTCTGGATCGACGCCTTCAAACGCGCCAGCGCCACCCAGGTCACGGCCGTCATCCCCTATTTCTCCTACGCGAAGGGGGACAAGAAGGACGAGCCCCGCGTCTCGATCCGGGCCCGCGTCTGTGCCGACTGCGTCGAGGCCGCCGGCGCCGACCGCGTTTTGACGATGGACCTCCACAGCCCGCAGATCCAGGGCTTCTTCAAGATCCCCGTCGACCACCTCTTCGCCATGCCGGTCCTGGTGGACTACTTCCGGAGCAAGCAGATCCCCGACCTGGTCGTCGCCGCGCCCGATGTCGGATTCGGCAAGCAGGCGTACAAGTTCGGCGAGATGATGGACTGCCCCGTCGTTTTCGGCAACAAGACTCGCCGAGGCCACGACGAAAAGGCCGAGATGCTCGACGTCGTCGGCCAGGTCGAGAACAAAAACGTCCTGATCGTCGATGACTTCACGATCACCGGCGGAACCCTGATCGAGATGGCGCACGAGTGCAAGCGGCGGGGCGCCCGGGATATTTACGCCTGCGTCTCGCACGGTGTTTTTTCCAGGGGCTCGGCGGCCAAGATCGCGAAGAGCCCGATCAAGGAACTGGTCCTGACCGACACGATCGAGCACCGCTTCGAACCGCTCCCCGAGTGCTGCAAGGTCGTCAGCATCGCTGGACTCTTCGCGGATGCGATCATCTCCATCCACCGTCGCGAGAGCGTCAGCCGCCTCTTTAATTATCGGGGCGATCCGCGGTGAGGCGGTCCCGCCCCTGAAGGTCTCCGCGTTGACTTCCCCTGGACGGCTGCCTAGCATACCCAGGGCAACAGCACCCTCGCGCGCGGATCGACCACCCCGAGAGGCAGCATATGATACGGACGGATCGGCCCCGGACCCTGGGCGAGCTGAAGTCGAGCGGGTATCGGATGGAGTCGGTCAAGGACGAGATGAGGCGCAACCTCATCGCCAGGCTCGAAGCGGGCGAGCCGATGTTCCCTGACATCCTCGGTTATGAAGAAACCGTCGTCCCGCAGGTGCAAAACGCGATCCTCTCGCGGCACGACATGCTCTTCCTCGGCCTCCGAGGCCAGGCCAAGACCCGGATGCTCCGCCAGTTGATCCACCTGCTCGATGAGGCCATGCCCATCGTCGCCGGTTCCGAGATCAACGACCATCCGTATGCACCGATCTCCAAACCGGCCCGCGACCTCGTCGACCAGATGGGCGACGAGACCCCCATCGAATGGGTCGGCCGCGACCGCCGCTACCACGAAAAGCTCGCCACACCCGACGTCACCATCGCCGATCTCGTCGGCGAGGTCGACATGATCAAGCACGCCGAGGGTCGCTACCTTTCGAGCGAGCTGACCATGCACTTCGGCCTTATCCCCCGGACCAATCGCGGGATCTTCTGCATGAACGAGCTGCCCGACCTCGCTCCCAAGATCCAGGTCGGCCTGTTCAACGTCCTGGAAGAACGCGACGTCCAGATCCGTGGCTATCCGATCCGCCTCGACCTGGACCTCTGCATGGTCTTCTCCGCCAACCCCGAAGACTACACCAACCGAGGCCGAATCGTCACCCCGCTGAAGGACCGGATCGGCTCCGTCGTCCGAACCCACTATCCACTCACTCGCGAGATCGGCATCGCGATCAGCGAGCAAAACGCCTGGCTCAACCGCGGCCACGACGGAACCACTCTCGCCATTCCCCAGTACATCAAGGAAGTGGTCGAGGAGGTCTCACGCCTCGCTCGAACCTCACCCCACGTGAATCAGCAGTCGGGCGTTTCGGTCCGGATGTCGATCGCCAACCTGGAGAATGTCGTCTCCAACGCCGAGCGCAGGGCGATCCTTCACCACGAAAAATGGATCGTCCCGCGCGTCTCTGATCTGGCCTCCGCCTCGGCCAGTTCTCGGGGTAAGCTCGAGTTGACGATGGCCGAGGACGACGGCCACGAGGACAAGCTGATCCACCGAATCATCGACGAGGCGACCAAGAACATCTTCGGCCTTCATCTCGACGTCCGCGAGTTGCGGCCGATCGTCGAGTATTTCGAGTCGGGGCATAACGTCGAGGTGGGCGACGGCCTCTCGACCCGAGAGATGCTCGAGCGGATCGGGAAGGTGCCGAAGCTCCGCGATCTCGCCCAGGCGCTCTCGCTCAAGGCCCTCCCCGACGTCTCGAATCGTGAGGGACGCGACGCCGCGATCGCCAGCGCGGCGGAGTTTTTGCTCGAAGGATTGCACGTCCACAACAAGCTGAACAAGGCGGCCAGGGCCGGCGGCGCGACGTACCGGCGTTGATCACCGAAAGGGGAGCGCTCGCCCATGTCCCTGTACGAGTACAGCAAGTGGGACGGCTCGCAGGAGTTCCTCCCGCAGTCGGCCGACCAGGCGTTCGACCAGCTTTCCGAGTACCTGATGCAGTACGGCGATCGGGTGCTCCGGAACATGGACGACCTCGAGGACGAAATGCCCGAGGTCGTCGAGCTGATCCAGAAAGAGGGACTGATCGAAAAGGACTCCGAGGGGCAGTGGCGGGTCACGCCGAAGGGGATTCGTCGCATCCAGGATAAGTCGCTGGATGACCTCTTTCAGACCTTCCGCCGCGACTCCCTCGGCCGGCATGACACCGCCGAGAAGGGCGCGGGAACCGTTCCAACCGAGGACACCCGGCCCTACGTCTACGGCGACTCGATGGCCCACCTCGACCTGCACGAGACGATCAAGAACGCGTACATCCGCCAGGGCGGAGGCGTTCCAATTCGGCTCCAGTCGGAAGATTATGTCGTCCACGAGACCGAGTTCCAGACGCGATGCGCCACGGTCGTCCTGATCGATATGAGCGGGTCGATGGGACGTTACGGCAAGTATTACACGACGAAGAAGGTGGCGATGGCGCTCCAGGCGATGGTCCGGGCGCGCTACCCGCAAGACTCGCTGCAAATGATCGGCTTCTACACGTTTGCCAATGTGATGAACGAGCGCCAGCTCATCAACTCAGCGCCGAAGCCGGTGAGCATGTTTGACAGCCGGATTCACCTTCGGTTCGACCTCGACCATCCGGTCGGACGGGTCCCGCAGCATTTCACGAACATCCACGCCGGGCTCCGCCTGGCGCGAAGCGTTCTGATGAAGCAACCGGCCGCGAACCGGCAGATCATCGTCATCACCGACGGCGAGCCGACGGCCCACATCGAGGGACGCGAGGTGGTCTTGATCTACCCGCCCGCCGAGAAGACCGCGGCCCACACCCTGGCCGAGGTCCGCAAGTGTGCCAACGCCGGTATCCGGGTCTCGAGCTTCGCGCTGATCGAGGACCATTTCTACCTGGGCCTGGTGAACTTCGTCGAGGAGATGGCGCGCGTTTCGAAGGGCGTCGCGGCCTACTGCTCGACCGACGAGATCGGGAACCTGGTCTTCGAGAGCTTTGTCGGCGGACGTCACACGAAGCGATTCGACCGCTGAGGGCTTAACCCTCGGGATCTTCCAGCAGCATCCGCAACCGCTCCGCCAGCGGCTCGGGGAGCATCGGCAACCACGATTCGTCGATCAGGCCGACTGCGTAGAGAATGTGGACCGCATCCCCTACCATCCGATCGAGGAGGTCGGGCGGCGTGGGGATGCTCCGTCCGCCCGGGTATTTGAATGCGCTCATGATCTTCCTCAGATCCCCTGCTTCTCCAGCCGGTAGGGAAGGGTCTTCACGCCTCTCGCCTTCATCGGGGCCATCGCCGCGATGATCCTTCGCTGCTGCTCGCTCTTCTCCTCAGACTGGAGCGAGCGGAATCCTGTTGGAGAAGCCTCCGAATCGCGGATCTCGGCCTCGTCGAGCAGGAAGACGAAATCTCCCCGGCCGAGATCGAGCGATTCGACCAGTCGGGCCGTCTGCTCCACGTGCGACTCCGCTCGATCGAGCCCCCCCGCGCCGACCAGCGTGAGCACGCTCGCACCGATCCCGGCCGCCTTCATCCGTGAGACGATCTCTCTCAGGGAAGAATCCTTCCATTGTTTCTTGTAAAATTCCCGGACATCGGGATCACCCGATTCGACACCGAGGTTGACACGAAGCAGACCGCGATCGGCGAGGCGTCGCCAATCGTCGACGCTGTAATCGAGTCCATCGAAGTCGTCGAGAAAGGTGAAGGCTCCATCGATTCGGATCTCGTTTTCAAAGGCATCGCGGCTGCTGGGGAGGTTTGAGGCAATGGCCTCAAGATAGGCTTCGACAGATGAGACTGGCTGATGCAGGACGTCGTCTCCGGCGAGGAATACGGACCGGGTCTGAGCGAGTCGACGTCCCCAGAGTTCCGCAACGTCGCGGACGTGCTGGGTGAATTCATCATGAGAACGCCTGTAGAAGTTTTCCGACTTTGCAAGTCCGAAAGTGCGGCCGTCGGCGTGGCCGAGGGTTGCCTGAACGACGACCGCGCCTGGGGAGTCGGGTGGAAGGAAGGGCAACGGGCCGTAGATGGCGGTGTACCGCTCTCGCTGGCGAAACCAGGTATCGGCGTCCCACCGACTTATGGACTCGAGAAAGTCGTGGAGCCTGGAAATCGGGAGCGGAATGGCCTTTTCGACCGGTGGAAAAGTGCCGTGGAGTGCCATGGAATGCAAACGGCCATCGAGGTCGAGAGCCAGCGATCGGATATGCGCATCGAGGTCGGCCGCCTCGCCAAACGCGAGTTTTCGCCGGTGGAGCATGAGGTTTGACCCCTCGCGAACCCGGTCGATCGCGTGAACCGTTCCGTCGAGTCCCTTGAGGTAATGCAGGCCGTCGAGATAGGCGCGCTGCCACCTTCCTTCCAGGTCGAAGTGGTAGATCGGAGCGTCGCCAAAGTAGAGCGAGAAGGCCCCGGCCTTGAAGCCGGCGAAGATCAAATCGCCCTCGCGGTCGGTAGGTTCGAGTCCGATCCGGTTCCGATAGAGGGCTCCATCCTGAAGGAGGCAGGCAGCCTCCGTCCGGTGTTCGTTCATCGTGGGCGGGTCCCCGAGGCGTGCAAATTCCTCTCCTCGAATCGTTGGACTTCCATTATTCTCTCAAAAGACGCCGGTAGGAAGCGACGTCGGGACGTCTCGTGTCTCCAGGAGGGAGCCGTGCCTCCATCGCCTTCGCAGATGAATCGATGGACCTGGGCCGAGCCGATCGTGATCCTCGTGATGGCCCTGGCGATCAACCTGGCCGGTAACGACCGGACCGGTCTCTGGGACCGCGATGAGCCCCGGTACGCGGTCGCCGTTCGCGAGATGCGGCAATCCGGCGACTGGTTGCTCCCGACCTTCAACGGCGAGCCCCGGTATCACAAGCCGATTCTGATCTACTGGCTCATTGGCCTTACGACCGCGATCGCTGGCGATAACCCATTCGCCGCCCGGCTGGTCTCCTCGACGGCCGGGGCCCTGGCCGTGCTGGGAGTCTGGTGGCTCGGACGTCGGATGTTCGGGGCCCGTGCCGGGACGCTCGCCGCGCTCGCGTATGCGACGGCCCCGATCGTCGCGGCCGAGTCCAAACTCGCGACGACCGACGCCACGCTCGCGCTCTGGCTGCTGGGCTGTCAAGCGGCGCTCTGGGTGCTGAGCCATCGCGAATCGCCGATGGCGGCCGCGCTCTTCTGGGCGGGGCTCAATCTGGCGTTCCTCACCAAGGGGCCGGTCGGCCTGGCGTTCGTCGCGGTCTCCGCGATGCTGGCGAAGTGGTGGGGATGGACCTGGCCGTCGCTCCGTCGAATGCACCTGAAATGGGGCCTCGCCAGCTTCGTCCTGCTGACATTGCCCTGGTTCGTCGCGGCGACGATCGCTTCGCGCGGTGAGTTCCTGCGATTCGCTGTCGGCGACCAGATCCTCCGCCGGGTCTCGCAGGATGTCGAAACGCACGGGGGATTCCCGGGTTATTATGCAACGGTCTCCGCTGTGGTCTTCTATCCATGGTCGGCTCTGCTACCGGTCGGAATCGCCGCTGCCTGGGCTCGCCGGAAGTCGGACCCGACCCTCGCTTACCTGCTTGGCTGGATCGCGGGTCCGATGATCTTGCTGGAGTGCTTCCGAACCAAGCTGATTCACTATTATCTGCCAGCGTTTCCCTCGTGCGCGCTGCTGGTCGCCTGGACGATCGTCGCGATGGCCGACCGCCGCGAAAACATCCGCGATCTTCGCCTCGGCCGTCTCTCGGTGGCCATGCTGGCGACGATTGGAGTGGGCCTTTCGCTCGCGATCCTCGGCGTTGGGGTGATCGTCTCGGATGCTCTGTTCGGCCCGCTGATCGTGCTCGCCGGGCTGATCGCCGTGGGGACCGTTGCTGGCGTTCTCATGCTCAGGCGAGGCCAATCCGAGCCGGCCATCTTCGCCCTGGCCGGTTGCTGGGGAATCGTGCTCATCCTCGCGACCGGTTGGGTGATCCCGATCGGTGAGCCGGCGAGAACTTCTCGGGTCGTCGGACGGAAGCTGGGCGAGCTCTCGCAAAGACGCGCGATTGAGCCGGTCCTGCTCGAATATCAGGAACCGGGAATCGTCTACGAGCTGGGCCATCCGATCGCTCTGATCCGCGACCGCGACGGCTTCTTTCGGCACATTAGCGGTGGACGATCCGTGGCCACCGTCCTGCTCGACTTCGAGATCCCCGTCATGCGAAGTCACTTTGGGCTCGATGTCGAGGTCGTCGAGGAGATCGACGGGTATCGGCTGACCAAGGGAAAGAAGCAGGCGATGTACCTGGCCGTCGTGAAGGAGGCGGACTCACCCGCGGTCGACCAGGTTCCCAATCTGGCGACGTCCCGGCGCGGGGTGGGCGAGCAGCCGCTGGTAAAGTGATCGTAGTTCGCGGGTCATCGTCTCATGGCGAAACTGATCGGCGAAGCGCCGGCGCCCCTCAATGCCCATCGCCGCCCGGTGCTCAGGATGGGCCGCAAGGCGGAGAATTCCGGAGGCCAGGCTTTCGAGGTCACGCGGCTTCAGCAGGATGCCGGTCTCGGGAAGAACCACCTCGCGCGCTCCGTCGACGTCGTAGCTGATCACGGGCCGCCCGACAAGCAACCCTTGAGGCAATACCCTCGCCAGTCCCTCGCGAAGGCTCGGATGGATCACCGCGTCGACGGCCTGGAGTAGCTCCGGAATTCGGCCAGGCGGGACCAGACCCGTCAGGATGAAGGAGCCCGAAAGCCCAAGGCGCGAAATCTCCGCCGAGAGCCGGTCGCGAAGGAGGCCATCGCCAATCCAGACGAATCGGACCTTCGGATTCTCCGCGATCACTCGAGGTGCGATCGCGAGGATATCTTCGTGCCCCTTCCGCTCGAAGAGCCGGGCGACCGTCGCAAACGCGACCTCGTCATCCGCCAGGCCCAGTTCGCGCCGGACCTCCTCGCGCGATCGGGGCGGATGGAGAAATGCGTCGGCATCCATCCCGCTGTAAACGGTCGAGTATTGCTCGGGACGGCCGACGCCGGCCGCCAGCGCCTGCTCGGCCATCGCGTCGCAGACGCCGACGATCGCATCACATCGACGGGCTGCCCAGCGTTCCAGTGCGATGTAGAGGCGGTTCTTCATCGGCGTCTCGAAAGGGCCAAACGGCAGCCCGTGAATTGTGTGGACGATCGCCGGGATACGCTCGTCCCAGGCGGCGGCACGTCCCAGGATGCCTGCCTTCGAGCTATGCGTGTGAACGACCTCGGGCGTCAGTCGGCGGATCGAAGCCCGAAGCTTTTTGTACGCGTGCAGGTCCGTCATCGGCCGAATCGCGCGGACCAGTTCCGGCATGAGTTCGACCTTCAGACCACGCGCTTCGGCGCGGTCGAACAGATCGCCCTCGGGGCCCTCGGCCGGCCCGGTGATGATAGTGACGTCGTCACCGTGGTCGTGATGGAGACCGTCCACGGTCAGGAGGGTATTCTCCTGCGCTCCACCCAGGATCAAGCGCGTAATGATGTGGACGATCCGCATCTCGAATCCTTGTTCCTAGACTCAGGTCCGTGAGTAGCGGACGGTCAAAAGAAAGAGGCCCTGCGGCGGAGCAGTCGGTCCGGCCTCAACCCGGTCCTGCGCCGCGAGGACATCGGCGACCCACCCCTCGGGACGTTTCCCCTGTCCGACCAGCACCAGGGTCCCCGCGATCGATCGGACCATGTTGTAGAGGAAGCCATCCGCCTCGACCTCGATCGTGACCAGGTCCCCATCGCGAGCGACGGCCAGATCGAAGATGGTCCGAACGCTGCTCATCCGGTTAGGCCAGTCGGTCTCGAAGCTCCGGAAATCGTGACGTCCCAGGAGCGAGGCACCAGCACGCCCCATGGCACCGGTGTCGAGCGGCTTTGGGACGTGCCAGCTATATCGGAGCCGGAACGGACTGGCGATCCGGGCATTGTCAATCGCGTAACGATACCGCTTGGATCGGGCGTCGAGCGTCGAGTGGAATGCCTGCGGCATCTCCGCGGCATCGAGAACTCGGACATCTCGCGGCAACATCGCATTCAGAGCCCGGACGAACGTCTCCGGCTCGTGTCGAGAGGCAGTCAGAAAGTGAACAACCTGTCCCATGGCGTGGACGCCGGCATCCGTCCGCCCTGAAGCTGTCGTCGACGGACGGACGCCCGTCAGCCGCTCAATCGCTTCTTCGAGGACCTGCTGGACGGTTCGAAGCGAAGGCTGGCGTTGCCAGCCGTGGAACTCGGTCCCGTCGTAACAAAGAATCAGCTTGATGTTGCGCATCGAATCGGGGATCGGCTCGGCACCGCCTCAAACCCCCACCGGAGCCAGTTCCACCAGTTTCTCGGCGATCTGGACGGCGTTCGTCGCCGCGCCCTTGCGGAGGTTGTCGCTCACGCACCAGAACAGCAGGGCGTTGGGCCTGCCGAGGTCAGGACGAATGCGGCCGACGAAGACATCGTCGCGCCCGGCCGCCGCGGCGGCCAGCGGATACGATCGCGCCAGGGGATCGTCAACCACCGTGATCCCAGGCGCCTGCTCCCAGAGCGCCCGGGCCTCGTCCACCGTGACCGGCCGCTCCGTCTCTACCAGGATCGACTCGCTGTGGCTGAACGCCACCGGCACCCGAACGCAGGTCGGGCTGACGTCGATCGTCGGATCGCCCAGGATTTTCCTCGTCTCGTGGACCATTTTCATTTCCTCCTTGGTGTAGCCCGTGGGGAGGAAATCATCGATTTGCGGAATGCAATTGCCAAGGATCGGGTGGGCGAACTTGGACGGGGAAGGCGGCGTCTCGCCTCGGTGAACGGCCGCGGCCTGCTCTTCCAGTTCGTGAATCCCCTTCTGGCCGGCGCCCGAGACCGATTGATAGGTACTGACGACCACACGGAGAACCCGTGCGGCATCGTGCAGCGGCTTGAGCGCCACAACCATCTGGATCGTCGAGCAGTTCGGATTGGCGATGATCCCTCGATGCTTGAGAATGTCGGCGGGATTCACCTCGGGGACAACCAGCGGCACCTCTGGCTCCATTCGGAAGGCGCTTGAATTGTCGACGACCACCGCGCCCGCCCGTGCCGCAATCGGGCTCCACTGGCGTGAAACCGAGGCCGGCGTGCTCGAAAGAACGATCTCGACACCCTCAAACGCCTCGGGCGAGAGCGGACGGATCGGATGCGACTCGCCCCGGAATGTGATCGTCTTGCCAGCGCTTCGTTCGGAGGCGAGGAACCGGATCGATGCGAGCGGGAAATCGCGCTCCTCCAGCAGAGCGATCATCCGTTCTCCAACGGCCCCACTGGCCCCCACAACGGCGACGTGCTTCACGACCCGGCTCTCCCGTATGATCCTCGTCCCAACCCGATTTCCACTTCTCCAGTCTACCTGTTCCATGCCAATCCGAGAATCCCCGGTCCGATGGTGGTGACCTTGAATTCGCGTCGCGGGGCGGCCATGCCATAGACTAGTATGGTGAGAAGGGGCGAAGAGCAGACCGTCGGCATCGCGGCCCAGGAGTTGGATCCTTGAAAGTTCTCGTGGTAGGCAAGGGAGGGCGCGAGCATGCCCTCTGCTGGAAGCTCAAGCAATCGCCCCGGGTCACGGCCGTCTTCTGCGCGCCGGGGAATGCCGGAACGGCGCTCGACGTGCAGAACATCGCGATCGAGCCAGGCGACTTGCGCGGACTGGTTCAGTTCGCTCGAAGGGAAGGCATCGGTCTGACCGTGGTCGGCCCCGAAGAGCCGCTGAGCCGAGGGATCGTCGATCTCTTCCAGCGCGAGGGTCTCAAGGTCTTCGGCCCGCGCAAGGAGGCCGCTGAACTCGAAGGGAGCAAGGTCTTCGCGAAGGACCTCATGCGACAGGCCGGCATCCCTACAGCCGACTATCGCGTCTTCCGCTCTGCCCCCGACGCCGAGCACTATGCCCTCTCTCGCGAGGTCGCCCTGACGATTCGGTCGCGAGGCCGCTCAACGATCCGGCACACCCTGCACTGTCGGACCGCCAGCGAGGCGATCGAGGCCATTGACCGGATCATGGACCCGCGCGAGATGCTCAGCCCGGGTGTGCAGGTGGAGATCGAGGAGCGCGGCCAGCGTCGGGTCTTCTCATCCACGTCCGAGGCACGCGATTTCGTTCTCGGACGACCGGTCAGCCTGGTCCTCAAGGCCGACGGGCTCGCCGCCGGCAAGGGCGTCTTCGTCTGCGAGAACCTCCGCCAGGCACTGGAGGCCATCGACCAGATCATGGTCCGCCGGATCTTCGGCCAGGCCGGCGATCGGCTCCTCATCGAGGAGCGGCTCGACGGCCGGGAGACCAGCGTTCTGGCGATTACCGACGGCCGAACCATCATCCCACTCGAATCGTCGCAGGACTACAAACGCGCCTTCGACCACGACGAGGGACCGAACACCGGCGGGATGGGTGCCTTCTCGCCGACCCCGATGATGACGCCCGACCTGATGGAACAGGTCGAACGCGAGGTGCTCGTCCCTGCGATCCACGCGCTCAAACGAGCGCGCAGGCCGTTCCGCGGAGTTCTGTACGCCGGGCTAATGCTCACCAACCAGGGTCCCAAGGTTCTGGAATTCAACGTCCGCTTCGGCGATCCTGAGACCCAGGTCTTGATGATGCGGTTGAAGTCGGACCTGGTCGACCTGCTGGAAGCCACGGCCGATGAGCAACTCGATCGTGTCGCGATCGAGTGGGATCCCCGACCATCCGTTACCGTGGTCATCGCTGCCGAGGGCTACCCCGGCCACTATGAGCGTGAGCGTCCGATCCAGAACCTTGAGTCTGTCGAAAAGCTCCCCGACACCAAGGTTTTTCACGCGGGGACCATGCTCCGCGCCGAGGCGGGCCCAGGGCGCGACGCCCGTATCGTAACCGACGGCGGCCGGGTGCTCAACGTCACCGCGATCGGTGATACCATCGAGCAAGCCCAGGCCCGCGCCTACGAGGCCGCGCGGATGATCCGGTTCCCAGGCGCCTGGTATCGCCGCGACATCGCCGGTCGGCCCTCGCGATCGGAGGGTGCCTGAACTCCAAAATCGCAGGGGACCCGTTTGCCTCGAAAGGCCCCGAGCCCCTGCGATTTTTTCGGTTGAGCGACGTGATCAGGCTTTCTTGCCCGCCGCCGCGCGCTGGGCTCGACGAAGGACCGCCGTATTGGCCGGCACATGGTCGACCTTGAAGACGCCCGTGAGCGCGGTTTGACCCTTGTGATACACCGTGGGTGCCACATAGGGCTGATACGGAACACTCGGCGGAATGACCGGACCCTTCTTGATATGAACGGTTCGGGCGAAGAACGCCGCGTTGGTCGGAGCGCCTGGCGCGAGCAGCAAACTGCCCGAATTGTTGACCGTCCCCTCGAACTTGAGGTTGATCTGCCCGCGAGGCAGGTAGAGATTCGACGGCGCGCCGAACGGGAAGTTCGGATTGTTCTTGTTGGTGAACGTCCCGCTCGTGTCTACGTACGAAGTCGCCAGTCCAGAGGGGTTGGGATCCACCGACGCCGATATAATGGAGTTGACGATGTTTCCAGCGATCCGTCCGTTGATCAGGCCACCATTCATCGCGAAAGGCTCGAGCTGGTTTGACTGAACACCAAGCCGGTGATTGCTGATTGTCGCCGGAGGACTGCCGAAGAAGGCCCCTGTCCCGCTGCCAAAGAGGCTGGTCGCGGGCGAGGCGGCATCCTCGAACAACCCCTGGCCGTAGCCGGCCTGGATGTTCGAATTCTCAACGTTGCCGCCGATCTGAAGGTTCTGAATCACCCGCGTCGATGTCACTTCCGAGTTGGTCATATCCCGGTTGATCTTGAGATTCTGGATCGTCAGCGTGTTCACTCGTGTATTGTCCATTCCCAGCCCGAACTGGACGTTTCTCGATCCCGAAGGAGCGACGAGGAGGACATTGTTAGTCTCGCCGCCGATGAAGAAGTTGCTAATCTTGGCGTCGAGAGCACCCTCAGTCGGCGTCGTGGTGATCGGATATTCATCGACCAGCGTGGTGAAGTTGGTCGCGTTACCACCGACCCGAACGTCGCCGATCTGCCCGGTGCCGCCCGCGCTTCCCTGGGCGATGACGTACGTGCCACCAGGAGAGAGGGTGGTGTTGGGTGGGGGTGTCTGGGCCGCGAACTGAGAGGGGACGAGTCCGCTGGCCGTCGCCCCGTTGATGGTGTTGGCCTGGAAGAGGTTCAGCCGGCCGCTGACCAGGAACGTCGCCATGTCCTGGAAGGCTGGCGAGCCCGCGGTTGTGTTGGCCTGAGCTGTCGTGGTGACGCTGTTGACGATCACACTCGTGCCGATAATGATCGGCAGTCCAAGATTGATGACAAACTCATTGTTTTTGCCACTCTGGTTGAGGGGTGTTCCTCCGGTCGGCGTGTAGGTTGCGTCGACGCCGCCGAAGCGAAGATTGATTACACCGCCGGGAATGTTCATGTAACCAGCAAGCTGGGCCGTGCTGTGAACCGGTGAAGTCGTCGCCGGCAACGTCGTGCTGGTGTGAGCCATGTAGAAGTTGGGCATGTCGATGGCGGCGATGCCGAGTTGCTGCTGTCGGAAATTATTGACCTGGCCCTGATCGATCCTGCCCTGCGAGCCGCTCGGCGTGACGAGCAGGTTCTGAAAATAGACGTGGGAATCGCCGTTGGGCGCGGGGGTGACGGTACCGATCAGCCGAGTCTGGGAGGTCACCGATCCGCCGACGGTGATGGTATTAATGAGATCGGGGGTATTAGCCGTCGCCTTTGAAAAGGCATTTCCGGCAGCATCGACCACGTTGAGAGTCCCCGGCCCGTAGAGCTTGAGCGTCCAGTGCGCCCCGCTGGGGTCGGTCCCACTGACCTGAGCGGTGGGATGACCCGTGACCGGGGCCAGCGGCAGGACCGTCGACTGGGTCGTCAGGAGTTGCCGCGCCTCAAGGCCCTCCGTCCGCGGCCGAAGCCGAACGGTCCGTAATGGCGTTGGGTTCCGCTTCGACATGGATCAGACACCCCTTTTCCTCGGGTCGTTGGTCGATGCTCGGCGGCCCACCCCGAGACCGACCGCCCTGTCCCGCCGAGCCCGCCACGGTCGGTCAACCGCCCGGCCCGCGCTGACACAAGGGCCACTGAATTCTCTCCTCGATAGGAATCGGCAGCATGTTCGGAATTCTTGAGAGATTCGTTAGAATTGTTGCAGCCCCGATAACCCGCACCTTCCTGATTCCCTTGCCGACGTTGACAGGAGAACCCCGGCAAGCTGGGCGAAACGCTTGTCGGCTGAATGGGAAGTGTAGGCACCTTGACCCCGGCGTCCGGGGCGGCGGGCCGAGGGGAGAGGGACCTGCGAGGAAGT
Source organism: Planctomycetales bacterium (assembly GCA_027449865.1). GTDB lineage: Bacteria > Planctomycetota > Planctomycetia > Isosphaerales > Isosphaeraceae > JAKAUH01. The sequence goes on along the minus strand of DAIDKV010000145.1, from coordinate 27,787 downwards.
CCCGATCATGAGTCGTTCGTCGAGTAGTCGAAGGCGTCCGTCGGTGCATATCACCCTGGATCGGGCCTCGCGATTCCATCGGCTGGTGAGTTTGCTCGCGGAAAAGCCGCAGTCGCGTCCCGACCTCCTGGCCGAACTGGGAATCGGACTTCGGACCTTTTACCGGGAACTGGAGTTCCTGAGGCGATGCGGAGTCAAAGTTCGGCACGAGCAGAAGCTCTACCATTTGATGGCAAGCGAGGAGGAAGCCGAGGGGCGACTGCCCTTCCCGGATCCTCAGTTGAGCTTCGCGGACATGGCTGAACTGGCGCGATGTGAATGCGCGGCGGGTCGAAGGATGGCCGAATTGCTGGCAAGCGTGGTCCAACCGGTCGAAACCTCGCGGAAGACCGGAAAATCCGGGAGCCGAGCGAAATCGCGGAAGACGGTCCAGGGCACTGGCGGGCCAGGTACAGCCGCACGCTGAGCCAGGAAAGGGGCGAGGCACATTCGGGAAAGGCCATCCTCACGGAGAGCCGTCTCTGCCAGGAGTCGTGGCTCAGATAGAGGTGAGCTTCCCCCGAGGTGCATCGGCCTATTAGAGGTCGCCGAGAACGGGCCGATTGTACGGGAGATCGCGATACGGGCCGGGCTCCCGTCTACTGGCTGGCCGCATCGACCAGACGGCGATACGAAGAGATCGCTAGCATTCGACCCGACTTCGCTCGACTGGAAGGCCCTTGGCGGCATGCTGCAACGACGCCCTGGGGCTGGTGTTCGATTTCCACGATCTCCGCTATTCACTGGCGAAGATGGCGGACGCCACAGGGTTTCGCCCCGCATTACCCAACGTAAGCTGAGCCATTCGATCCTGATACGGACGGGCCGCTAAACCCGCCCCGCGCAGTCGATATCCCGTCGGCCGCTCCGATGCTGCCGACCCTGAAACCGATGGACGATCGTCCCGAGGCCCTGGCAATCACGGTAACGGACGCTGCCGGAATCCCGAAAGTCATCAGCGCCTGGACAGCGCCCCCAGTGCGGGATGAGGCGGTATCGCTCGTGATCAGGCCGGGGAGATCCTCGGCGGAGGTTTGCCCCAGGTGGTTGCCCTGAAAGGCTCTGCGCGGGATTTGTCGGCTACTGGCATGAATGACCGGGCTGGGACTCGAACCCAGGACCAACGGATTAAAAGTCCGTTGCTCTACCGACTGAGCTACCCGGTCGTCGAGACTCTAGATTACGCGGCGGGAGAGGCGGCGTCCAGAGCGGCACGCAAGCACGTGACCCAACTGCGATCCTGCCGTACCGACTGGTCTGCGTGATCGCCGGTGGTCGCCATCTTATCATACCCGCGCAGGGGCAATCCCGTCGTAAGTCACAAGAAAAGGGCGAGGAGTAATCGGATAACCCGAGCTTCGATAGTCCTTCCGCAACTGGCGCTCGATCCGCTGCCGGAGCCGACTCCGATCGGAGTAGACGACCAGGGTGTCCCGGTCCGGGATGCCGGCGCGAAACGGGCTCCCAAGCGGACCGCTAAAGAGCCGGTGCAGGTCGGGATGGAGGAGTCGGCTCGATGCCAGGCCGTCTCGCGTCACCACCACGATCACCCGGCCGCCGTCGCGCTGGCGGGAACCCTCCATCCGCGAAGGCCAGGAGAGTCGACACAGGTTCGCCATCGCCACATCGTGGATCGAGTCGGGATTCTGTCCCCAACGCTCGGCGTCGGTCGTCGTCACGAACCGAAAAATGTCGCCTCCCCGAAGTGCGTAACAGACCTTGACGTTGGACACGAAGGGATTCGTCAGCGTGTTTCTGGTGGCCGAGTCGGATTGCAGGTAACTCCTCGGCTTCAGCAGCGGGAGCATCCGCGCTCGAGCGTCGTCCCACGTCTCGTAGCCCAGCGACTCGTTTACCGACCGGCTGAGGCTCTTGACAAAGTGCCGGATGATCTCATTCCGGCGCTCGGGCGAGGACTTGACCTGGTGGTAGAGATTACTCAGGTAGACGATCCGGTCAAGGCCGCGAATCCCCTTCTCATCGTGCTGGAAGTCCTGTTCGGGGTGGCGGCGGCGGAGCATCTGGAGCACGTCGATGCTGAGCTTGCGATAGAGCAGTTCATCGTCGCGGGTGATTTCCAGGGTTTCCATCAGGCGTTCGAAGTTCGGGTTCCAGAGTTCGCGCTCGGCGGCCGGAACCTGGCTGCTGGCGAAGAGGACCACGTCGCCGCCCGCCACCAGCCAGAAGTGCCCCCCCTCCCCCTCCTTGATGACGTCGGCCTTCACTGCGTGGTGGCGTAGCGTCGGATCTCGCCGGACATTTCCTGCTTCATCGCGTGGAATCGCCTTGCTCAGCAATTTCGGCAGTTCGTCGGCGAGACGGTCCGTATCGATGCTCATGGGCATCAGCGAGATCCAGAGCCCCACATCATCGCGATCGTGGGGCCCGAACCCGCACGACCGTGCCTCGTCTTTCTGGAGCTGATCCCAGTGTCCAGGATACTCGAGTCGATAAACTCCCTGAGGATGGACGAATGGTTTCCAGTCGACCGGCAACATGAGCATTCCCGATTCATGGAGCGATGGAGGACAGACCGCGGAGCCTGATGGCGGGTCGGTCATGGTCCGAGAAGAAACTTCAGGAGGGCGATGAACAACGGGATTGCCAGCGCCAGGATGACAAGTAGCTCGAAGACGACCGACCGTTCCGAGCGCATTTCGTGCGAGGAGATTGTGACCTCACTCTCCTCGAAGGGATCATCGAAGTCGGGCTCGTCGCCCGGCCACGACCAGTCCTGGGCGAGGATGACGCGGGCGTCGGCGACGTGCTGAGGTGGAACCTGGAGTTTCACGCCTCCGATCGCGACGCGATACATCGCGGGTGCTCCCATCCGCTCGCCTTCGACGAAGGTCGGGATGCCCTCGGCGTCAAGTCGGATGCGTGCCGCGGACGCCGAAAGGCTATCGGGGAACTGCTTGACCGTGACCCAGGCGACCCTCGCATCGTGGGGCACGAACGGCCACGGAGCAGGCTCGTCGGCCGTCAACTCGACATCGTGCTTGGGACAAGGCTCGCCGACCCGTCGGCGGACCCTCGCCTCGCAAATTGAGCAATATCCCTGACTCGCGAGCGTCGCTCCGCAGAAGTCGCAGAGCGGGCGATCGGAACCATCCTCGGCTGCCCTCCCGCAATCAGGACAGAACCGGGGAGACTTGCCGATGGTCGGAATCCCAGGTTGGCTCATACCCTCGATCTTACCAGCCCGGTTGGACCGCCGTCATCGGGTCCGCAGTTCCACGACATGAATGCTGCCGGTCCGGGTCGCGACAGCAATCAGGTGACGCGTCGGTGAGTAGGCCAGGCCAGTCGGGCGGGTTCGGCCTAGGTTGAACGGCCCGAGCAGTGGGAATCGGCCGACCTCGTGCTGCGGCCTTGTTTGAAGGATCTCCAGCGACGAGTCAGAGGCGCGCGAGGTCACGACGTAATCCGGATGCGGGAGATGTCCCTGCGCATCGGTCGAGGCAGTATCGGGGGCCTCGATCGCGATCGTATCGCTGTCGGAGCCGGCCGGCATCATGATCCAGTCGGAATCCCGATCCGAGGAAACATAAGGCGCACCGGTGGTCACAGGGGAAGTCCGCCCGACCACCACCGGCAACGTCGGATTCGAGACGTCCACGGCAACCGTGCGCCGCGATTTCGCCAGGAAGACCGCAGCGTATCGCGACGACGCCGAGACGGTCAGTCGCTCTGGATCGTCGTTGGCCTCGAACGAGACCTTCCCGATCGATCGACCGACGGACGAATCGGCGTCGACCTCCAGCACCTCGAGCGCTCCGAGCGGTTTGCTCGGATCACCCTCAGAGCGGCCCGAGTAGAGCACGAAGAGTCGGTGACCGTCGGTCGACGCAGCCAGGTCGTCGGGGTAGAAGCCTGTCACCTGGCGGGAACCGACGCGATGTCCCTCGCGGTCGAAGACCTCCCACCAGCCCGGCTGAAGGTGCTTCGCGTCGCCAGGAGGGCGCTGAAGGACGACGAACCGAGAGCCCAGCACCGCGACGCCCACGGGCCGCCCCTCGAGCTCGACCTCAACGACCGGCTCGAGGTGGTTCTTCGTGTCCAGTCGATAAATCAGGAACCGGTTGTAGCGCGGACAGACCCCGGCAAGAAGGTCGCCGCCGGGCGCAAAGGCAATCCGGTCGACCCGCTGCTGGCCGGTGACAAAACGGTCGGTTTCACGAAGCGCCCACGGACCGGCATCGGCCTCAATCGTGCGAGAGGCGTTGTGAGCCAGCCAGGTTCCTCCGAGGATCCCAAGCGCGAGCACGCTGAGCGCGATCACGACGATGATGCCGATTCGACCAGGACGGCCCGAGGGCGTGGGGCCATCGCCATTGGCTTTCTTCGACCGACCGAAGCTCACGCGATTCTCCGTCCCTTGCCGGAGGCGGGCGATGTTGGATCGGTGGCGAGCCACCATCAGGCCCACAACGGCGACCGTGAAGAGAGTCATGGCAATATGCTCGCGATGGATCGGATGGGGGGTCTGGACAAAGTGCGCCACCATAAAGCTGGCGGCGCCCAGGAGCGACCCCAGCGAGACGTAACGCATGCCGAGCACCACGATGACAAAGACCAGTACCGCCAGAGCGCAGGAGATCGGGTCGAGCGCCAGGACCACGCCCAGGCTCGTTGCAACCCCCTTGCCGCCCCGAAACTTCAAATACACCGGGAAGGTATGCCCGAGGATCGCCGCCAGGCCGACCAGGACCGCAAGATCCGGCGAGATCTCACCCGAGGGTCCGGCCGTTAGCCTCGGGAACAGCAATGTCGGCAGGAGTCCCTTCAAAAGGTCGAGAATCAGGACAAGCCAGCCGTAGCCACGGCCGAGCACCCGGCCAACGTTCGTGGCGCCGATATTGCCGGAGCCGGATGTTCGGATGTCGACACCCTTGAAGATGCGTGCCACCAGATACCCGAAAGGAACGGCCCCAATCAGGTAGCCGGCGAGGACGGCCATCGTGCCGAGAATCGCAGGAGAAACGATCATGAGATTACTGGTCCCGTCCGAAGCGGAGCGTTTCGGCCGGTCGCTCACACAGGAACTGCGACCGCCGCGATTCGAAGGCCTCGTTTGCCAGTTCATAGTCGTCGGGACGTCCGATGTCGAGCCAGTAGCACGGCTCTCGGAAGCAATGCACGTCGTGGCCGTCGCCTCGCATGGCTTCCAGCAGGTCGGGCATACCGAGCGAACGTCCGGGCTCCAGGTAGTCCCAGGCGACCGGGTCGAGGATATAGACACCCATGCTTACCTGAACGGAGTATTCGGGCTTCTCGTGATAGCCCTTTAGGACGTGCGGATCGTCCCCAAACATCAGGACGCCGAAATCGATCTTCACTTCGCGTGGATACGAGGCGATCGTCGCGGCGGCGCCCCGTTGGCAGTGGAATTCGTACATCTCGCCGAAATCGAGTGTGGTGAGGATATCGCCGTTGATCACCAGGACGGGCTCGCTCGGGCGTTCGAGGAGTCTCAGACCGCCAGCGGTCCCGAGCGGGATCGTCTCGCGCTCGTATCGAATCCGGGTGTCGAACCGGCCCCCGTCTCCGCAAAGCGCCTCGATCAGTTCACCGAGGTAGCCAGTGATGATCGTGACGTCGCCAAAACCGAATCGTGAAAGCTGGCGCAGCACCAGCTCGATGATCGGCATCGGCTCCTCGATTCCCAGCGGCATCAGGGGCTTGGGCAGGACGTAGGTATACGGTCGAAGCCGCGTCCCTTTCCCGCCGGCCAGCAGCACGGCCTGCATCTTTATCCCTCCCGATCCCGACAGGATTTCGATCTACGACACCACCGCCCGGGCTGGACGAATCCCTCGCGAGGGAACCCGGTTTGTGCCTCGCTTCGTCGATGCGACTTCTTCAAGGACTGCAAGCAATCGCTCAACATGCCGGTCGAAGGTCTGCTTGCGCCCGAGCCCTCGCGCTGCCTCCGACATCGCTCGTCTTCGATCGTCGTCGGTCATCGCGTCGAGCGCGGCGATCAATTCGTCCTCGGCCCTCGGTGAGCGAAGGACAAATCCCTCGCGGCCCGACTCCATCAGCTCGCCGGCGCCGTTCTGCGCGGTCGTAATGACCGGCAGGCCGCAGGCCAGGGCCTCCATCACGACCAGCGAGCAGGGGTCGTAGAACGTCGGCTGAACGAAGAAGTCGGCCGCTCGGTAGACCTCGCGGACGTCCGGATAGAAGCCCAATAATCGGACGTCGTTCCCGAGTCCGAGTCGATGTACCATCCGGGCATAGGGCGCAATCCTGCCTCCGCCACAGACGAGCAATGCCATCGGCCGCGACGGATAACCACGCCGTCGTCGTGATCCCATCGCGCGAATCAGCGGATCCAGCCCCTTCAGCGCGAAATTGTGGCCGACAAAAAGTCCGACAAGGTCATCCGCCTGAAGACCGAGCTTCAGACGAACCTGTTCCTTTATGCCCGAGGGATCGGCGACTTCAAGCCGGCCGACATCGATCGAGTTAGGCACGACGTGGATTCGATCGCCGGGCACTCCGTGAAATTCCTCGATCTGGCCGCGAACCATCCGGCTGACGGCAATGTAACAAGCCCCGCGGGCGAGTTCGAATTGCTTCCGTTCAATCGCCCGATAGAGCCAGTACTTGGGATTCGCCTGTTTCGAGAGAAGGTAGGCCCTCGAACTGATCGGCGAGACATACCGTGCGGAGTTCGCCCGCAGACTCCCTTGTTGCACGCCACCCTGGGGAATCAAAACGTCGTGGCCCCAGGTATTGATGAACCCGACAGAGGCTTCGTGTCCGCCCCGGGCGATCGCCTGCTCGGAACGCTCGGCGAAGCTCCAGATCCGATCGAGCCGGCTCCATCCACGAGGCTGGACGCGAACGACCTCAACCTCCCGAGGGAGGCAGCCCTCGGCCCAGGATGCGGCGTAAAGAACGACTCGATGACCGCGCCTGACCAACGCCCGGCACAGGTCGACGACATAGGTTTCAGCGCCTCCTCGGCTCGGGTCGACGCGCTGATAATTCAGGGCAAGGTCCATCGGTTCCGTCCTTAACTCTGCTTCGACGATCCTGTTATCCTCGAAATATCGCTTCCGTGGACCGTTGGACTGGAGACAAACGGCCTTGCGCTTCTCAACGTGGGTTCCGGTTGTGAGCCCGATATCGCGATGCCCGGATCCTGGCGATCCGCCCCTGCCACTCCGGCCACCACAATCCGCATCGGCGACAGTACAACCGCCAGAAGCGGAGTCGATCGCGGTCGTCGATTCCATCGACATCGAAGGTCGAAAACAGCAACTGGCCGAGGTCCTTCCAACGAAGCCAGGCCGGCCACGCCCGCGCTGAGGTCAATCGGTGCAGGTCGATGAGGACCAGGCGAAGGTCGCGCGGGTTGTGGGCGAGCCGCTCGCGATCCAGGAAAAAGTGGCAGAGATAAAGATCCTTGTGGAAGAGTCTGGCCCCGTGGAGGACCGCGGCGATTCGGGCCATCTCGCCGATGATCCGCCGCTTGAGTTGATCGAAGGCTTGAGGCTCCATACGCGATCGGAGCGCGGGGATGGCCTCGTGGAGCGCCTCGCAGCCGGTCAATTCGGCGACCATGAGGAAGCTGGTCAACTCGCCTCTCGGCCCGATCTGTTCGCCAGCGGCGACAACATCGGGCACTTCGATCCCGAGGGCACGAGCCCGCTCCAGATGAGCCCATTCCTCGGCGGCGGGCGAGTGCCGGCCGGTTGGGTGGATCGTCGCGGCTAGCCCGGCGATTCGAGGAAGCCGATGGTGCCGCTTGAGATAGACGGAAACCGCTTGCTCACCTTCCATGGATCGTCCCGCGTCGAACCGGACCCTCGCCGTCGAGCGGCCCTGCTTGACGTGCAAACGGTCGGGTGTCTCCAGGGTCATCACGACCGATTCGAGATCCGTCGGGAGGGCGTTGCGATATCGACGATCGATCCAGGTCCAGCGGACCCCGCGCTCCCAGCGTTGCCAGAGAGTTCCGTAGTTCAACGGGTGAATCCTTCCCAAGAGGCGGGGCGTCGGTATCGGTAGATCCGGACCGCGGGCCTCGGGTCGGCCGGTCCGGCGGGGAATTCCTCGATCGGCGTCGCGGCAAAGGCGAGCAGGGATCGTAGCGTCCTGGCCCTCGCGCTTTTCGCCTCCAGCTCGTCCAGCTCGACGAGGATGTAGCTGAGGTGTGCGTCGGTCAGCGCCTGGCGGATGTGCCAGTAGTCGTATCCCGGCAGGCCCGAGATGAACCGGGCCCAACCTCGTGTATCGAGCACCTCTTCCCCGGGCGCTGCGTGCGCGGAGAGCCAACGCCCCGCCGACCAGTGCCCCCATCGGCTCAGGTGACGACTATGTGTCGGGTTCAATTGTGCCCCGATGCAGAGCAGGAGAGCCATACCAAACGGAACCATCCGGCCGAAGCCCATCGTCCGGGGGCTCAGACGCATCAGCTCGCCGATCCGCCGCCAGCAGATATAGGCTCCACCGGCCGCCCAGGGGATGGAAGCCACAACCAGCGGAAGTACGTGCCGCCCCGAAAGATATCCGAGCGTCGCACTGTGGCGAAGGAGTGCGACCGCGTCGATCAGAGCGAATGTTCCCAGCAAGCGCCCCTCAATCCCCAAAACTATTGCGCTTCGGTTTCCCGCGAGCATCGCTCGGATCTCTCGACGGCGGGCAAGACCCCAAACTGTCATCACGGCGAAGTACCAGACGAGCCCTTCCCACCAGCGTCCGAAGACTCTCCGCGCGGCCTCGCCGACGCCTCGAATCGCGATGTGGTCGGATTCTTCCTTGGCCGAGAAGTCGAGAGTCGGGTCGTTGAGTCCTGACGGCAAAGGCTGTGGGACATTCCGCTTCAGGAGGAATTGCGGACCAAGTCCAGCCGCCGCTCGAATTGAGAGTTTCTCGGAGATTTGTCCCTTGATCCCCGCATATCCGATGACCGCAACCGCCGGAAGAAGCATTATCATCGCGAGCGTGCCGATGGCCCGGGGCCGAGCATTTCTGGTTGGGCGAAGGCGATCGATGGTCCAGGTCAACCCGATAGCGATCGGGACGAGGATGACCTCGGGCCTCGCCAGATATCCGATCGCCGTGAAGAAACCCGAGGCCGCACCGATCCGCCGGTCGCCTCTGTTGAGCGCCTGAGCCGCCAGCCAGAGCGCGGTGAACGTGGCGCAGAGACCCATGCTATCGGCAAGCGTCTCGTGCCCGACCTCGGCGATCCTTGGCAGGAGCGCCAGCAAACCGGCCGCCAGAAAGGCGATCCGGCTGTCAAACAGGCCCTCGGTGAGGAAATAGATCGGGACGAGTAGCGCGAGCGAGGCCATGGTCGCGATGATTTGCGCCGAGAGCCGCCAGGCATCAGGCCCCTCGCCGACGGCTCGCGCGACGACCGGCTCGGCGATCGCGATCAGGGCCGGGTAGAGCGGATGGACATCGGCACCCCGGATCACATCAGCCCAGGGGTCGTTCTGGAACTGGCGGGCGAACCGGATGAGCTTCAGGCCGTCCTGGGCCGGGACGAGTGTCCGCGCGATCCCGACAGCGTGTAGTGCTGCCGCCAGCAGGACGATCGCCAGAAGACTCCTTCGATCGGCCATCTCGATCCTCCATGATCCCGGGCCACGCCTCGGGATACAGCGTCCCGGTAATATAAAGGCTCGCTTGATGCGGTCAATGGCAAGCGATCGAGAGGCGAGGCGGCCTGGGGATGTCAGGAGGGGCGAGTCTTCACCGCGTACCAGAGGGCACGCAGGCTCTCCTCGAATGGGATCCTCGGCTCCCACCCCGTCTCGTGAACGATTTTTCGGATCTCAGCGCGCGAATCGGCCGGCCCGGTCCGTCGAACCAGTGCAGGATCTTCGCGAACGTTCACCGATCGTCCACTCATCGCGATCAGAAGGTCGAGCCCTTCAGCGACGGTTCGCGATCGGCCAGTTCCCACGTGATAGAGATGGCCGGGTCGTCCCTTTCGGGCGAGGGCGATGAGCGCCGCCGCGACGTCGCGAACATCCACGAAATCCCGACGAGCTTTCAGATCACCGACGGGAAGGTCGATGGGTTCGGGACCGCTCGTGGCGAGCCGGGCAGCGAACGCCCCGAGGGCCTGGTTCGAGGGTGTCCCCGGCCCGATTGGATTGAAGATCCGGGCCGCGACCACCTGAAGTGGAGGTTCCTCGGCGAGCCCGATTCGCGTCGCCATCCACTTGGACCGGCCGTAGACGTTGTCGGGGCTGGCCGGGTAATCCTCATCCACCGGGAGCCGGGATTCCTCGACCGGGCCAAGCTCCGCCGCCGAGCCTGAGAGGACAACTCGCATGGGATGGCCGATCGCTCGCAGGGCGGCCAGGAGATTACGGGTTGCATCGAAGTTCGCGCGGTACAGATCCTCATCGGAGGCGGGCGGTGTTTTCCCGGCGGTGTGAATCACGAAGTCAGCCGCAAAGCCACTCAGGCCGGAGCGAATCGCCTCGAAATCCGAGAGGTCCGCCTCGATGAAGCGGTCCTTCGCCAGGCCGGCGGGGCGACGTCGGCCGATCGTGAAAAAGTCGGTCCCGGGAGTGCGTGCGAGCAGGTCAAGGACGTGTTTCCCGAGGAATCCGTTCCCGCCCGTCAGAAGCCAGGATGCCATCTTCGCCGGCTCCTTCCGCCCTTCAACGTCCTCCGACGATCCGTTCGGCGATCCGATAGACTTCGTCGGACTTCAAGTCCTTCATGCATTTGTGGTGTCCCTCCGGGCAACTCGGCCGCTGGCAGGGACCGCAAGGAACGGGATGCCGGATGTGCCAGGCAAGCGGATGATGAGTCCGGGTCCAGGCGATGTGCGTCGGCCCGAAGAGGGTGACGACCGGAGTTCCGAAGGCGGCGGCGAAGTGACGCGGGCCCGAGTCGGTGGTGATGAGCAGCGAGGCCCGACGGACGCACGCCTTGGTCAGTCCGATTCCGAGTTCCTCATCGGCCAGGCTGACGACCCGCTCATGTGCGGCATCGGTCGCGATCTGCCGGGCGGAATCGCGTTCGCTCGGCCCGCAGAGCACGAGAACGCGCGTTCCCGACTGTTGCACCAGTTGGTGAGCGAGCTCCACGAAATGCCCAAGCGGCCAGTTCTTGGCCGGACCGAAAGCCCCTCCCGTATTCAGGCAAACGACCGGGGCGCCGCCCTGGAGACCAAGTCGGGACCAGGCGCGATCGGCCGCAGTCTCGTCGGCATCCGTCGTCGCCAGCTCGAGCCGATTGGAATCGACCGGGCAACCCAGGTGCCGTGCCAGCTTCAGGTAGGCGTCGACAATCGGTGTCGGGAGCCGACGTCCCCCACCATCCTCGGGGTGATGCAGGACATCAGTCAGCAAGATACCCCGACCGTGTCGCTCGTATCCGACGCGACGGGGAATCGCCGCGAAGAACGCGAGCAGGCCGGAACGGTACGAGTTGGGCAGGATCACAGCCACGTCAAATCGCTCTCGACGGAGCCGGTGCAGCACAGCGAGTGTTCGATGCTCCCGTGTCTTCGATCGGTGGTGATAGGTGATCCGATCGGCGAACCAGTCGGTTCCGTCGAGCGTCGCACAGGCGCCGGGGCGGGCCACGGCGGTCATCCTCGCCTTGGGAAACCCGCGAGAGAGGGCGCGGAAGGTCGGCGTTGCCATCACGGTATCGCCGATGAAGCTTGGGCAAAAGACGACGATCTTCATACGATCCCGCCCAGCGCCTGATGAGCGCTCATTTGGATTTGGCGAGAGGAGGTAGCTCCGTGGGGACTGGCGGCGAATCCATTCGCGCTCACGGCATATCCTCGTCTTATTGGTTCAGCCAGCGACGGGCGAGATCGTCGTCGCCACCAACCGGGCCAGGGCTTCTTCCATGGCTTCCGCGCCTTCGATCAAATCCAGTCCGATCGCCAGGGCTCGAAGCGGCGACGGACCGATCTCATTGCATCGCAGCTTTACCAGATCCTTCTGCGTGGTCAAGACGACTTGCGCTCGGGTCGAAGCAGCCCAATCGCCCAGCGATCGGACGTCAGTCGCGTCGTAGGGATGATGGTCGGGGAATGTCCGAAGGTCGACCAGTTCACTGGTGATCGAAAGCAAGGTCCGCCGGAAGCCTTCGGGATTGCCGATTCCGCAGAACGCCGAGACGCGTGCCCCGGCGATTTCAGAAAGCGGATGCACGAGACCCTCCGAGTCGACGAGGGATCGGGGCTCATGCCGCGCCATCCCCCACCGAAGCGGCCCTGCTCGACGCTCGGCTTCGGCCCGGATCGCCCGACGATCGGCCGAGGAGATGAGGTCAGCTCGCGAGAGAACGACGACATCGGCCCGCCGTAGCGACCCAATCGGCTCTCGAAGCAGCCCTCGAGGCAGGAGTCGCCCGGTTCCGAATGGCTCCAGTGCGTCGATCAGAACGATGTCGAGATCGCGCGCCAGCCGGCGATGCTGGAAGGCATCGTCGAGGACGAGCACCTCGGATTCCAGCTCCTCAACAGCGATCCGCGCCAGTGCGAAACGATCGCGGTCCTGGAGGTGGGGGACATCGGGCAGATTCTCCTCCAGCACTCGGCCCTCGTCGTTGAGGCCGGCGGTCTGGCCGTAGCCTCGACTCAGGATCGCGACCCGACGCCCTCGGCCACGATACCAACGCGCGATCCACTCCACCATCGGCGTCTTGCCGGTCCCGCCAACAGTGAGGTTTCCTACCGAGACAACCGGGACTTCCGCCCGATGGACGGCCAGCCAGCCCCGGTCATATCCGAGGTTACGTACGCCCACAACCGCCCGGTAGCCGACCGTCGCGACCGATAACGCCGAACGGGCGAGCGTTGGGAACACCCCAGGACGCTCGCCCCGAATCAGGTCGAGGTAGGCATCGTGACCCGACCGGCTCAAGCCCCGGCTTCCATCGCGCGGATGATCGCCTTCGCCATGTCGAGCGTCCCCACAGCCGACGGGTCGTCGCGGTGCGGCTTCATGTCGTAGGTCACGTCCTTACCCAGTTCGATCACCTTCGCAACGGCGTTCTCCAGACGACGCGCCGCCTGAGTCTCGCCGAGGTGGTCGAGCATCAGGACGCCCGAAAGGATCAGGGCCGTCGGGTTCATCTTGTATTGACCCTTGTACTTCGGCGCCGAACCGTGCGTCGCCTCGAAGACGGCGCCGGCCTCGCCGATGTTCGCCCCCGGCGCGACGCCAAGCCCGCCGACCAGACCGGCGGCGAGGTCGGAGAGGATGTCACCGTAGAGGTTCGGCAGAACCAGCACGTCGTACTGCTCGGGCTTCTGCACAAGCTGCATGCACATATTGTCAACGATCCGGTCCTCGAACTCGATGTCCGGATACTCCTTGGCGACCTCTCGGCTCACCTCAAGGAAAAGGCCGTCGCTGTATTTGAGGATGTTGGCCTTGTGAACGGAGGTCACCTTCTTCCGTCCGTTCTTGCGGGCGTACTCAAAGGCATACTTGACAATTCGCCGCGTCCCGGTGATCGAGATCGCCTTGATCGAGATCCCTGAGTCTGGCCGGACAACCTTGCCGTTGAGCCGTTTGATGTCGGCGATCAGTTCGGCCGTTTCGGGCTTGCCCTGCTCGAACTCGCAGCCGAAATAGAGGTCCTCGGTGTTCTCGCGGATGATCACGATATCCACGGGAATATGCGAGTAATAGGTCCGAACACCCTTGTAGATCTTGCAGGGCCGGACGCAGGCGTAGAGGTCCAGCGCCTGGCGAAGATAGACATTCACGCTGCGGAACCCGGTCCCGACCGGCGTGGTGATCGGCGCCTTGAGGGCTACCTTGGTCCTCCGGCACGACTCGATCACACTGTCGGGAATGGGAGTGCCGACCTTCTCCATGATGTCGACGCCCGCGTCCTGCTCGTCCCAGTTGATGGCGACGCCGGTGGCGTCGATGCACATCCTCGTGGCCTCAGCCAGTTCGGGACCCACTCCATCGCCGCGGATGAGGGTGACGTCGTACGGCATCGCACAAGGTTCTCCGGTGGATTTGGCCGAGGGTGCCCGGCGCGGCGCTACGTCTCGACCCGAGACGAAACCGCAAACATTGCAGGTCGGGCCCGTTATGGTATCCTGTCGGTATGCAGATTGTCGCCAGGCTAACCGGGCGCTGGGCCACCGTCAAGCAGCGCCGGCCCGGCTGGGTCGCACTCTCCATCTCCTTGCGGTACATCGTACGATGATCGAGCCCCCGCTTCCCCCGGATCCGCGTGTTCGACACTGGCTCCAACGGCACCCGAACCCGGCGAGCTTTGTTCTGCACATGATCGGCATCCCGCCGACGTTTCTGGGGGCACTCTTCGTCCCGATTTACCTCATCCTGCTTTCGCCGATCCTGTTCCTTCTCGCGCTGGGGTTGTTCGTCGGGGGATTCGCGTTGCAGTTCGCCGGCCACTGGCTGGAAGGAACCGACCCAGGCGAGATCATCTACTTCAAGAAGAAGTTCGGCCGGCCGTACGTCGAGTTCCCCACGCCCCGCGCTGGACGGGAGCCACAGACCGTGGGAGCTCCAGCGCCCTCGACCTGAGCGACTTGCCCCCGGCGAGGATTTCGATCGAATGCGCCATCGCGTCGGGAAAATGGGGCCATTGGGCGTCCCCTTGATGGAGCGACGACCGGACGAGGCTGGGGAGGTCATCGAGAGACGCGGGATGGGTCCATTTTGGCCTAGGCTCGACCAGAAAAATCGATACAATCCGCCTCATCGTTTCAAGTCGCACGTCTGATTCTACCGATTCCCTTCGATAAGTCGAAGGATATCGATCGACGGGACATGGTTGCGCCGACCCGGCGTCTGGGAGCTTCGCGGGATCGCCACGGGGCCTCACGAGGGGGCTGGCGGCAGCCGAAGAGCCCGGCGTTGAGCGGCAAGTTGTGGAGCCGGACCGCATCCGAATTCAGGATGCATCCGCCCGATCCCGATCGCGGCGGGTCCGGCAACAGGCGACGGAAGAGGCCGAGCCAGGGAAGGCGAGGCACGACCCGCCCGACGGGCGTCATTTCTCGTCACATGGCGATCTTAGTCAAGGACGGCTGGCCATGCGATTGACCGTTCGCAGGAACCGATGGACGCGGGCGACCTTGCTCGCGACTTGGATCCTCGCCTCCGGATGCCAGAGGCTCCCCTATATCGACGAATCCAAGCCGGTCCCCCATGACAACATGGGACGGGTCGCTTTGGAGGATTCGGAGGTCAAGAAGGCCACCCTCCTGAGCAGTTCGCTATCGATGTCGATGCCCAAGATGGCCCCACCCCGGACCACCAACGATCCAGAGGCTGCCGAGATCTGGCCGATGACGCTACCGGAAGCCATCCGGATCGCGCTGGATAATTCGGAAGTCGTCCGTGTGATCGCGTTCGGTGCCCAGGGCATTCCGGTCGGCGGCTTCGAGCCGACACCTCTGAATACCGGAGCGGGCGCCGGTGTCGCCAGCTCGCTGGGTTCAGGAACACTTCAGTCGGTCTACGATCCGGCGATTCTCGAAACGCAGATCGCCACCGCACTCTCGAATTTTGACACCGCCTTCACCACCAGCCTGCTCTGGGGCAACGCCATCCAGCCGTTTAATAACGGCGTCCAGGGTGGCTCGCTCAGCCTCACCGGAACGAGATATCCGATCGTCTCGGTCAACGACTCGTTGACCTACCAGGTCGGACTCTCGAAGCGGAACGCCACCGGCGGCCTGATGGGGATCGTTCACAACGTCAACTGGTCGTACCAGAACAGTTCGTTCCTGGTCTGGCCGTCGGCTTATACCACGAACCTTCAGCTCACCTTGACCCAGCCGTTACTCGGTAGCGCCCCGCTGCCGGGTCAGGCGGCCGGTCCGCCGGTCGGCCTGGAGGCCAACCGGGCCCCGATCGTGATCGCCCGGCTGAACGCCGACGCCGCGGTTTGGCGGTTCAAGGCCGAGGTCATGGCCGAGGTTCGATCGACCGAGCAGCAGTACTGGAACCTCGCCCAGGCCCACGTCCAGCTCTGGGCAGCCGACCGGGCCGTCAATCTCGCTCAGGAGATTTACAACCGTGAGCAGGCCGAACTCCTCGTCGGCCGAGGAACCGTGGCCGACGTCGCCGAGGCCGCCCAGCGACTCGAACAGTTCAACCTCGACCTCGTGACCCGGACCTCCGACGTCATCACGACCGAGCGGCAGCTCCGAAACCTGATTGGATTGCCACCGGCCGATAATCGTCGGATCATCCCCGTCACACCGCCTACCGAGGCTCGCCTCGAGCCCGACTGGGACTCCAGCGTCGCACAGATGCTCAGTTTTCAGCCGGATATCGTCCAGCAACAGATCCTGGTCCGCGTCGCGGAATTGCAGCTCCTGATCGCCCGGAACCAGCTTCTGCCACAGTTGAGCCTCAACGCTCTCTATCAATTTAACGGCCTTGGGCAGCAGCTCGATACGGCCGAGGCCGTCATGACGGGAGCAACCCTCAAGTCGCTCAACCCGGTCATCGCCAACGCCGAACGAGCGGCGGGTCTCAATCAGAACCCGGGCAATTACAACAATTTCATTACCTGGCAGGTCGGGTTTACCTTCCAGGCCCCACTCGGCATGAGATATCCGCTGGCCAACGCCCGATCGGCTCAGATGGTCCTCCTGCGATCGAAGGCGTATCTTCAGCAGGTTGTCCATCAGACGACACACTCACTCGCCCGGTTCTTCCTCGAAATCGACGCGAACTACAAGCAATTCAAGACGGCTTCACGGCTCCGAGCCGCTGCCGCGCAGCGGCTCGACGCTCAGCGGGCCTACTACGAGGAAGGTCGAATCACGATCGACCGCTTCCTCGACGCCGTCAGCCAGTACGCGACCGCCGTCGCGACCGAGGCCCAGTACAAGACGACCTACAACATCTCGATCGTCGCCCTGGAGGAAGCCAAGGGAACGCTCCTGGCCTACGACAACATCGCCGTGGCCGAGGGCCCGCACCCGAGGAAGGCGTACATTCAGGCCCGCGACATCCAGCAAGCCCACCGGCAGTTCCACATCCCTCCGGACGGCCCCCAGTATCCCGCGCCGCCGGTCGGTCCGCCCAACGGCGACATCACGCAGCCGAACCCGCCGCCAAACGCCGAGGACCCGAACTACCCGCCGATGCCGGCACCTGTCGGACCGCTCGGCCCCGCTCCGACGCCAATCCCGCCGCACGTGCCGACCTCGACCCAGCCGTTCCTCTCGCGGAACGGCGGCAGCGGCGGCCTGGCCTTGCCGGCCATCGCCTCGGCCCGACCCGGAAGCGGGACAACCGGCGATATGACACTGACCTCTGGCCCAGCAGGAGGCGGCTCGAGCATCGCCTCTGCGATGCGGGCCGCGGGACAACCGGCCGCTGGCTCCGGAACCGGACGTGGATCGCCTCCTCCGGAAGACCTGCCGCCGTTGCCCGTGAACATCGAACTTCCGCCGCTGCCCCCCGAAGACAAGTAAATCACGGCCGGGCGAGTCTCCACGAAAGAGACTCGCCCGGTTCGTTTTCTCCTGGAACCAATTGTCGGTCCCCTCAAGATCCTTCCGGACCTACTCAACCTCTGAAGCTCCGTGAGAATCCTGTCCACCCTTCGAACTGAACTAAATCCAACGCGACTCATGTCTTTCCAGCAACAACCTTCCCGAATCGCTTTCGGGTTGTTCGAGATTATCCTGTTCCCATTGCCAGGAGAGCGAGGCGGACCGGGAAGCAAGCATGGCCGGCCCTCGATTCGATTCGTGACTCGCTGATTGACCGCTCTCTGAAAAATCCCCAGAATAAAACAACCTTTGGCAATCCCCGAGCGAATCGGGGACTTCCCTCAACTCGAAACGAAAGGCGGCCACGATGCGCGGAAGCGATCATGACCCGATCGACGGCAGTCGGCGCGAGTTCCTCAGGACGGCGGCGATCGCTGGCGGCTCGGCCGCGCTGGCGACCTCGGGCTCGGCGATCGCCGCGCCCGCCTCGCTGCCAATGGTCACGCTCGGCAAGACAGGTCAAAAAGTCCCGGCCCTCGGCATGGGAACGAGTTGGTCCGTGGCGCCGAGCTTCGTCCAGGCGGCTCTGGCCGCGGGCATCCGCTACATCGACACCTCCGAGAGCTACGAAGGCGGCGCCTCTGAGCGAACGCTCGGTGAGGTCATCGCCCGGACCGGGAAGCGAAAGGATCTCTACCTCGTCACCAAGAACAGCCGGCGGAAGATCGGCGGCCCAGGCGCTTTCGACGCTTACGAGCAGCGGCTCAATGCCAGCCTCGAACGTCTCAAGACCGACTATGTCGACTGCTACTACCTCCACGGCGTCACCGGGAAGGAGATCCCGCTCTTCTCCGACCCGGACGTCAAGGCGGCGTTCGAGAAGCTGAAAAAGTCGGGCAAAATCCGCTTCTGCGGCCTGAGCTGTCACGACAAGATGCTCCCCGAAATCGTCACGGCGGCGGCCGAGTGCGGCTGGATCGATCAGATCATGATCCAGTACAACTACCGGACCATGAACGGCGACGCAATCCGACGCGCTCTTGATGCCGCCTCAAAGGCCAACCTTGGGCTCATCGCTATGAAGTCTCAGGCCGGTGCCGAGAGCTTCCCTGCCCCGGATCAGGCACCGGCGGCCCTGCGGCCGATGATTGAGAAGGGGTTTAACCAGCCCCAGGCCGCCATCAAGGCGATCTTCGCCGAGCATCGAATGCAGGCGGTCGTCAGCGAGATGACCAACCGAGACCAGCTCCGTGAGAACCTCGCGGCGGCCTCGAATCCGGTCCTCTCGATCCGCGACCAGCAGCGGCTCGAGGAATACCGGCAGGCGACCGCTCACCTGTATTGCCACGGATGCGGACAGTACTGTGAGCCGTCCGCCGGCGGCGTGCAGGTCGCCGAGATTCTCCGCTATCTTCGCTACGACGAAATCTACGGCAAGCGGACCCGTGCCCGAGAACTCTATCAGGCTCTTTCGCCCGAGGCCCGCGACATCGCCCGGACCGACCTCGCCGCCGCGCAGGCCGCCTGCCCACACGGGCTCCCGGTTGTCGATCTCCTCCGCCGTGCCGACGATCGCCTCGGCTGATCGTATCTGAAGCCATGGACAGAACAGGGACCGGCTCTGAATCTTCGGAATGCCTGCCCCTGTTTTGTCCCTTTTGCGGGCGGAACAAAAGCGACTATCCGCTCGGGCTCAACCCGAGTCGTCCTCGTCCTCGCGGGCTGCCTCCGGCTGCGCGGGAGCCGGGCGGCCCGGGATGACGTATCGCCCATCGGCCCATCGGCCGAGGTCGATCAGGCAGCACCGCTCGGAGCAAAAGGGAAACGCAGGCAGGTCATCCAGCGTGGCCGCCTGAAAAATCTTCGAGCAGATGGGGCAACGTCCCTGAATCATCGGCGTGGCGCTCAGGACGGGGTGGATGGAGCAGCCGGTTTCGGCGCCGAGGACTCTCCGCCCGAGGGCTTCGACGAAGAATCACCCGATGATTTCGCACCCCCATCGGATGGTTTATCCGCCTGGGCCGCCTTCTTGTAGGACTCGCTTCGATAGTCGGTCTGATAGAAGCCCGAGCCCTTGAAAAGGATGGCCGCCCCCGGCCCGATCTTGCGGCGGAGCGTCTCCTTGTGACATTCGGGACAATCCTTGCGGGGGTCGGCTGTGATCGGCTCGTACGCCTCGAACTCGTGTCCGCAGTCGTCGCATATATAGTCGTAGGTCGGCATGGGATAGATCCTTGGCGGTGCCCGTAATGCCTTAGCCCTGGGCTGGCCGTGACGAGACAGCGACCTTGCTCGGCCTCAGGACCCGGTCGCGTATCCGATAACCCTTGCTCAGCTCGTTGACGACCGTTCCTTCGGGATGATCGGCCGTCGGCTGCTGGATGAGCGCCTCGTGTAGGTTGGGGTCGAAAGGCTGCCCCATCGCCTCGATCGGTTCGACACCGTGCTTGGCGAGAACTTCGAGCAATTGCCGCTGGACCATTTCGAGGCCTGAGCTGATCCCCTCGGCCCCCGAGGCTCGCAGGTGCTCGATGGCGCGGAGGAGGTTATCGAGTGGATCGAGGATGTCCTTCGCCAGCGAGCCGACGGCATAAACGCGGTCGGCGTCGGCCTGCTGTTTCGACCGCTTCTGATAATTCGCAAACTCAGCACGGGCGCGGAGGGCCTGATCCCTGTAATCGTCGCGCTCCTGGGTGAGCCGTACGATCGGGTCGATCGCGTCGGCGTCCGCCTCGCCGGTGCCCGCCCCGTTCGCTCGCGGGTCGTCGGAGGCGAGAGGCTGGCCGGGCTGCTCGCGGTCAGAGTGGGGATCGGTCATCGGTTACTCCTCTTCTCTCTCTACGGCTAGTCGCGGATGGGCCGTACGGGGCCGTCAGGATGGTCGAGATCGTGTCGGCCGGTCGCCGCGGGGGGATCGATCAATCGTCGTCCTTTTCCCCCGGCTCGTCCTCCTCGGTGAAGTAGTCGCGTAGCTTTTCGAAAAAGCTCTTTCGCCGGGGGCTCACCTGCTTGTGCTCGATCTCGGCGAACTCGCGGAGGAGTTCCTCCTGACGGGTGGTCAGATGCGTGGGTGTCTCGACCACGACCTCGACCAGCTCGTCGCCCCGGCCGCGTCCGCTGATGTCGGGCATCCCCCGGTTCTTCAGGCGGAGCATTTCGCCGCTCTGGGTTCCTCGGGGGACGTTCAGGTGGTCGGGACCGTCCAGAGTCGGGACATCAATCTCGGCGCCGAGGGCGGCCTGGGCGAAGCTGATAGGGACCTGGCAATAGAGGTCGTTCCGCCGTCGTTCGAAAAAAGGGTGCTTCTTGACCTGCACCTGGACCCGAAGATTTCCTCGAGGTGCCCCAACGTCGCCTAGTTCTCCCTGGTTCCGCTGCTGGAGCCACATCCCGCTCTCGATCCCGGGGGGGATGTTCACCTGGAGCTTGACCGTGGTGGGGACGCGGCCTGCTCCCTTGCAGCCGGGGCAAGGGTCGGTAATCCGGACGCCCTCGCCGCCGCAGGCGGGGCAGGTTGTGGCCACCTGGAAGAAGCCTCGGGTCTGGACGATCTGGCCTCGGCCGCCGCAGTAATTGCAGGTGGTCGCGACCGTACCCTTGCGGGCCCCCGAGCCGTTACACTCGCCGCAAAAGTCTTGCCGCTTGACGTCGATGGTCCGCGTGGTTCCACGTGCGGCTTCCAGAAGTTCGATCTCGATCTTCAGGAGCAGGTCGGGACCGGGTCTCGGGCCCCGGCGCCGGTTGCCGAAGAGGTCGCCGAACAGTCCGCCGCCGAAGATGTCGGAGAAGGCCGACATGATATCGTCGGTCGAATTGAAGTCGTGGAAGGCTGTGCCGTTAAGGCCGGCATGGCCGTACCGGTCGTACCGCTGCCGTTTCTCCTGGTCGGAGAGGACCTCGTACGCCTCGGCGGCTTCCTTGAACTTCTTCGGAGCTTCCTCGTCGCCCGGGTTGCGATCCGGGTGGAACTTGAGCGCCAGTTGTCGATAGGCTTTCTTGATATCCTCGGCCGAGGCTTCCCGGCCGATGCCGAGAACCTCGTAATAGTCGCGTTTCGTGGCGGCCATCGGCATGGCGTCTCAATGGTAGGAATGGGGTGCGGCGGGAATGCCGGTGAGGCAAGCCCGCCGGGGGATCCGGCACTCCCCTTCCAGTATCATATCCCTCCGGATGCCGAAACGTGAAATCGCGGGGGATGTTCGGGGCGGGCACCGGCCGTTGGGATTGTCCCGATCGTCGGCCAGGGCCCGCCCAAAAAAGGCGCCGGATTAGCGGACAGAGCCCTCGACCCGCGGGGCATTGTCCTTCTCGTCGTCCTTGATGTTCGTGATCATGGCCTCGGTCGTCAGCATCAACCCGGCGATCGAAGCGGCGTTCTGAAGCGCTGATCGAGTCACCTTGGTTGGGTCGATGATGCCGGCCTGGAACATGTCGACAAACTGGCCGGTGTTGGCGTCGAAGCCGACGGCGCCCTCATGGCTCCGAATCTCCTCGACAATCACGGCGCCATCGTGGCCGGAGTTCGACGCGATGTGCCGCGCCGGCTCCTCCAGAGCCCGGAGGACGATCGCGGCACCGAGTTTCTCGTCGCCCGTGAGTTCCTCGTGAGCCCGCTGGACGGCCGAAGCCACGCGGAGCAGAGCCGTTCCGCCACCGGGGACGATCCCTTCCTCGGCCGCGGCGCGAGTCGCGTGGAGGGCGTCCTCGATCCGGGCCTTGGTCTGCTTCATGTCGGCCTCGGTCGGCGCTCCGACCCGGATCAGAGCGACGCCGCCGGAGAGCTTCGCCAGCCGCTCCTGGAACTTCTCCTTGTCGTACTCGCTCTCGGTCTCCTCGATCTGGCGGCGGAGCTGGTCGATTCGGCGCTGAATCTCGGGCTTCTTCCCCTCGCCCTGGATGATGGTCGTACTGTCCTTGTTGACCTTCACCTGCTTGGCTCGGCCGAGCTGGTTGAGTTGCAAGTTCTCCAGCTTGAGCCCGAGGTCCTCGCTGATAACCGTCCCGCCGGTGAGGACCGCCATGTCGCCCAGCATTGCCTTGCGGCGATCGCCGAATCCAGGGGCCTTCACAGCGCAGATGTTGAGGATGCCGCGGAGCTTGTTGACCACCAGGGTCGCCAGCGCCTCGCCCTCAAGGTCCTCGGCGATGATGAGGAGTGGTCGTCCCGACTGCGCCACTTTTTCCAGAAGCGGGATCATCTCGCGAAGGCTGCTGATCTTCTTCTCGTGGAGCAGAATCAGCGGATCCTCGAAGACGACCTCCATCGTCGCGGTGCTGGTGACGAAGTACGGGCTGAGGTAACCCTTGTCGAACTGCATTCCCTCGACGAACTCAAGGGTGGTGGTCGCCGTTTTCCCTTCCTCGACGGTGATCACGCCGTCACGGCCGACCCGCTCCACCGCGTCGGCGAGCATCTTGCCGATGGTCGGGTCGTTGTTCGCCGAGATGGCGCCGACCTGGGCGATCTCCTCCTTCTTGGAGACCGGGCGAGAGACCTTGTCGGTCAACTCGGCGACGGCCGCCCCAACGGCCCGCTCGATCCCGCGACGCACCGCGGTCGGATTGGCGCCGGCCGTGATGTTCTTGAGGCCCTCGCGATAGATCGCTCGGGCGAGGACCGTGGCGGTGGTGGTCCCGTCGCCGGCTGTGTCGGACGTCTTCGAGGCGACAACATTGGCGAGCTTGGCGCCCATGTTTTCGAACGGATCGGGAAGCTCGATTTCCTTGGCGACGGTCACGCCGTCCTTGGTGACGGTCGGACCGCCGAATGACTTGCTCAGGATCACGTTATGCCCGGTGGGGCCAAGCGTGGTCCCGACCGCCCGGGCGAGGGTATCGACGCCCTCGAACATCTTCCGTCGGGCGGCGTCGGAGAAGAGTAATTGCTTCGGCATCTTTGTCCCTTGTCCTTTGTCCGTTGTCCGTAGCCTGTAGTCTCATGAGGCGGGGGCACGACCGGGAGCCGCGTGGCCCGTCGCCCGACCCATCCGTCGGCACCGAAGATTCGGCCCTGGACGGACAACGGACGACGGACCACGGACAAAGAGTCACTTGACGATCTTGGCCAGGATGTCGGACTCGCGGAGGATCTTGATCTCCTCGCCGTCCAGCTTGATCTCAGTGCCGGAGTACTTCCCAAAGAGAACCTCATCCCCCTCGGCAACGCCGATCGGGGCCCGCTCGCCGGAATCCAGCAGCTTGCCCGGGCCCACCGCGAGAACCTTGCCCCGCTGCGGCTTCTCCTTGGCCGTGTCCGGCAAAACAATCCCGCCCGCCGTCTTCTCCTCAGCCTCGATCTGCTGGATCACCACCCGGTCTTCAAGAGGACGGATCGCCAACTTCGCCATTATCAGAGTCCTTCTCTCAGTGAGTTCGTGGTTTCGCCCTGGTCTGGAATCAGAATACGGCCGCCCCAAGAGGAACGGATCACATCATCCCCATGCCGCCCATGCCACCCATTCCACCCATTCCGCCCATCTCGCCGCCATGGTGCGGATCATGGTGGCCAGCGGCTTCCTTCTTCTTTGGGGGCTCGGCGATGAGTGCCTCGGTGGTCAGGAGAAGGCCGGCGACGGAGGCACCGTTCTGGAGAGCCGAGCGAGTGACCTTGGTCGGATCGACAATTCCGGCGGCAAACATGTCGCCCCAGGTGCCGCTTTCGGCGTCGTAGCCGAACCGGGGATCCTTGTTCTTCTTGATCCGGCTGACGACGACAGCGCCGTCGAGGCCGGCATTCTCGGCGATGTAGCGGGCGGGCTGCTCGACGGCTCGGCGGACGATCTCGGCGCCGAGCGATTCATCGCCGGCAAGATCGAGAGCCTCGACGGCCGAGGCAGCCCGGATCAGGGCTGTCCCGCCGCCGGGGACAACACCTTCCTCGATCGCGGCGCGGGTGGCGTGTAGGGCGTCCTCGACGAGGGCCTTTCGCTCCTTCATCTCGGTCTCGGTCGCCGCGCCGACGTTGATCTGCGCGATGCCACCGGCGAGCTTGGCGAGTCGCTCCTGCAGTTTCTCCTTGTCGTACTCGCTATCGGTTCCCTCGATCTCGCGGCGGATCATCTCGACCCGGCCCTTGATCTGCTCGGTCGTTCCGGCCCCCTCGACCACGGTCGTGTTTTCGCTATCGATCGTGATCTTGCGAGCCCGGCCAAGCTCGTTGAGCTGGACGTTCTCCAGGTCGATGCCGAGATCCTTGAAGATCGCCTGCCCGCCGGTCACAACGGCGATGTCACCAAGCATCGCCTTTCGGCGGTCGCCGTAACCAGGCGCCTTGACCGCGGCCACCTTGAGAATCCCGCGGAGCTTGTTGACCACGAGGGTCGCCAGCGCCTCACCCTCGATATCCTCGGCGATGATTAGCAGCGGCTTGTTCGCCTTGGCGATCTTTTCGAGAACGGGGATCAACTTGGTCGGCGTGCTGATCTTCTCCTCGTAAATGAGGATGTACGTGTCCTCGAGAACGACTTCCATCCGCTCGGGATCCGTGACAAAGTGGGGACTCAGATAACCGCGATCGAACTGCATCCCCTCGACGACGTCGACCGTGGTCTCGAAGCCCTTGCCTTCTTCAATGGTGATCACGCCGTCGGTGCCAACCTTCTCGAAGGCGTCCGCAAGCTTCTCACCGATCGACTTGTCGTTATTGGCGGCGATCGAGGCGACCTCGGTAATCTCCTTCTTGCCCGAAACCTTCTTGGACTGCCCCTTGACGTTCTCGACGATGGCGGCCACGGCCTTGTCGATCCCGCGCTTCAGGGCCATCGCGTCGGCGCCGGCGGCCAGGGCGCGGAGGCCTTCCTTGTAAACGGCCTCGGCCAGAACCGTCGCGGTGGTCGTCCCGTCCCCGGCCGTTGTCGATGTCTTCGAAGCGGCCTCCTTCACGAGCTGCGCACCCATGTTCTCATACGGGTCGCTCAGCTCGATTTCCTCGGCGACCGTGACCCCGTCCTTGGTGACCGTCGGGCTGCCCCATCCCTTATCGATCACCGCATTTCGGCCCCGGGGACCGAGGGTCGAGCGCACCGCCCGGGCCAGCTTGCTCACCCCGCTGGCCAGCTTCTGGCGCGCCTCGTCTTCGTAGGCCAAGATCTTCGCCACGTTGGATCTCCTTCGTTGTCCGATGGATCGTCCGGGCCTCGCCCGCCCGGCACGAAGCGGAGACCGCCGCGGACCGCGTACGACCTCCCCACGGTGGAAACGCCCGACCTTATGCAAGCCATGTACCGCGAATGTTTTTTATCGCAATTTATTGCCCATACACAATTTATGAAAATCGTCCCTCCAACAGCCGTGACTCACAACTGCCGTTTTGGCAGTCGGCGATCGGATTTGTCATCCCGCTGGTCGACCAGGAGGATCACCCCTTTGACGTCGTCGAGCGACCGCGTCACACTGGGACCGGCGTTGAAAACACCTGGGCCAAGTCGGGATACGAGGAAATCGTGATGACCAGCCGGGGATGGTGGCGGGTTGTGTTTGGAATGGGAATCGTGAGCTTAATGATGGGTGGAGTCGCGGTTGCCGAAGAGGAGTCGGCCGAAACCATTGTGCTCTGGCCGAAGGGAGCCCCCGGCGCGATGGGGACAGATCCCGAGAGGGATATCCCGACTCTGACGGTCTACCGTCCGAGGTCAGCGATCGCAACGCGCTCGGCTGTGGTCGTTTGTCCTGGTGGCGGGTATGGGATGCTCGCGATGGACCACGAGGGGAAGCAGGTCGCCCACTGGCTTAACTCGATCGGGATCACGGCCTGCGTGCTGAAGTACCGCCTTGGCCCTCGATATCATCATCCTGCAATGATCCAGGACGCTCAGCGAGCGATCCGGACGGTTCGCTCCAACGCGCCGAAGTGGAGTATTGCGACGGACCGAATCGCGATTCTTGGCTTCTCGGCGGGTGGGCATCTTGCGTCAACAGCCGGTACGCATTTCGACGCAGGCAAGCCCGACGCCGACGATCCAATTGAGCGCCTCAGTTCTCGGCCCGACCGGATGATCCTGGCCTACCCGGTCATCGCGCTGGCCACGCCCCACGGCCATCGTGGATCGTTGCGTAACCTCCTGGGCGATCATCCGGATAAAGATCTCGTCGAGAATCTTTCGAACGAGCGTCAGGTAACGAAGGAGACCCCGCCGACGTTCCTCGTTCACACGAACGCCGACCGAGGAGTACCGGCTGAGAATTCGATCCTCTTCACGCTGGCGTTGCGCAAGGCTGGTGTCCCCGTCGAGCTTCACCTTTTCGAGCGCGGCCCGCATGGGCTTGGCCTCGGCGACGGAATCGCCGCGTTCAAGGTGCCGATCGAGCCGTCGTTCAAGGCGTGGCCCAAACTCTGCGAGACCTGGTTGGCGAATCAGGGGTTCCTCGAGCGGGCAACCCAAACCACAAGCGGTCATTAACCGCCCGGCAGCGAAATCCCGGTAATTCACTCTCGCTCGGGCCGGACATCGCCATACGACCACGGTTTCCCCGAAAACGGTCGGCTGTGTGCCGGCTCCGGCGCCTTTCCCGGGCGGAGCTGCCGCGCGAGCGCGATGCCCGCGTCGCGCATCTGGGACCCGGCCGTGATCTCCAGATTACTGTAACTGGTCAGCCGGGTTTCATATCCGCCGCCGTCTGGGCCAAAGGCGTCCTCGGTGGGAACATAGCCCACGCACCCGTTCGCCAGCGAAACCGGGAACGTGAACGGAAACCCGCTCGCTGCCTTGATCTCCAGGCCATACTGGCAAAAATACTCGGCGGGCGTGGTCACGAGGACCGCCGGTCCGACCTGCACAGCCTGCACCTCGACCTCGGCACGCGGTGTCCGGCGAATCAGGGCATCCAGAAGGACAATCTCCTTGGCGAACGTCCGGGCGGTCGGATCTACACCCGGTTTCATGTCCTGCACCAGTTCGAGGCAACGCTTCACGCGGTCCGGCGCTGGAACTCGCCTTGGGATCTCCCAGATCTTCAAACGGGCCGCCACGGGGGCAAGGCTACCTCGCTCCATCGTCAGGAGCACCTTCAACGCCTCGGCCCCGACCTTGCCACCGACGATCTGCGACCACCGCTCGCCGTCCGGATACTGGTGCGGACTCCGGTTGTCGACCTGGGTGATATCGCCTGAGGCCCCTGGCAGGAAGACGACAATTGTTCCCTTCCCGTAATACCCCTGAATCCACGACTGTTCGGCTCGACATTTGCCATGGACCGCCGAATCGCCTGCTGACCGGGCGCATGGCACTCTCCTGGTCCCTGGTGACGGGATCTCATGATCCGTGCCGTGCTTCTCCTTCGGCGGCCCGGCGACCGCGGCGC
>DAIDKV010000144.1 GCA_027449865.1 Planctomycetales bacterium | reverse complement strand
GACGAAATCCGTATCCTTGGCCCACTGGTAAGGCATCGCGCTGCCCTCCCTGCCGGGGTGACATCCGTCAGCCGCAAAGCCAGAGCCAGAAGCTACCCGAGAGAATCACGAATTCCTAGCCTTCAGGCGGGCCGTTGTTTTCAAGAGGGGATACATCTCGCAACGGCGATTCGCGATGACCGCGGGCGACACGGAGCATCGCGTGACGATCGACCCGACGCTGGTCATCTCCGGTCGCGTCACCGATGCCGAAACCGGCCGACCGGTGCCGGCCTTCCGCCTCGTCCGGGGTTTCGAACTGTCCAACAATCGAGGCTTCGTCTGGATCGAGCAGGAGCTCGTCGAATACCGCGACGGGCGTTACTCACTCAGCTACACCGAACTCCAGGATGGCTACGCCGTCCGCATCGAGGCCCCCGGCTACAAACCGGCCGATTCGCGCGTGTTCAAGTCGGGCGAGACCACGCCGACGTTCGACTTCGCCCTCACCCGCGCCACCGCCGACGACCTGCTCACCGGGGTCGTCGTCCGACCCGACGGCCGCCCCGCGGCCGGGGCCGAGGTCGCGCTGGCGACGCCCGAGCATCCGCTCATCTTCGAGAACGAATCGTTCCGGTTCGGGCGCGGCAACGGGATGTCGTTCGCGAAGGCCGGCCCCGACGGCCGGTTCGCCTTCGATAAACCGCCCGGGGCCTACTTGCTGGCCGCGACGAGCGACGCTGGCTACGGCGAGGCGAGACCCGACGAGATCGCTCGCTCCGGGAAAATCGCGATGAAAGCCTGGGGGAAGGTCAGGGGCCGGGCAAGGATCGGGCGCCGACCGGCCGCCGACCAGACGATCACGCTCATGCGACGCAACGATCGCCCCGCGGGTCCAAACGGGGTCAACACCTTCTACAACATTGAGACCCGAACCGATGCCCAGGGAAATTTCACCTCCGATCGCGTCATCCCAGGCGCCCTCCAGGTGGCGCGCGTGGTCATCACCGAGTACGGCAACGGGATGCGGCAGCACATGGGATGCTGGCAGGAGCCGGTCGACGTCGCGCCGGGGCAGGCCGTGCTGACGCACATCGGCGGCCGGGGTCGTCCGGTGATCGGCCGGGTCGCGGTGAAGGCCCCTCCCGGCGTGACCATCGACTGGCGACGGAACGAGCCCGCGACGATCCAGAAGCGACAGGCCCTCAACCTGCTCGGCGAGGATCCCCACCGGTTCGACCGCTTCGCCGCCGGGCTCGACCACGACGGCCGGTTCCGGATCGACGACGTCCCGCCCGGCTCGTACGAGCTAGAGCGCCTTACAGTTGCATGGCGTACGCCGCACGATCCCCGATCCATCCGGCGATATCTTCGAGGGTTACTTCCTCCAAGCCCGATGCGAACGCTGCATACACCGCTTCGGTCGTCCGCGCCGCGATCGATCGCAACACATTCTTGACCTTCGAGACCATCTCCTCGATCGGCGTCAGGTCCGGGCTCCACGGCGGCAGCGGCACCACGCTGGCGCCGGCCTCCTCCACCGCCTCGATCGCTTCCTCCGACTTGTGCGGCTGGAGGTTGTCCCAGATCACCACGTCGCCAGGTTGCAACTCGGGCACGAGGATCTCCGCAACGTAGTCCTCGAATGTCACCGTGTTCATGGCACCCGGAAAGGCGAACACTGCGACCGTGCCGGAGAGTCGTAGCCCGCAGGTCAATGTGATCGACTCCCAGTGCCCGGGCGTGTCCGAGTAGACCCGCTGCCCGGCCGGGGACCGTCCGTACTTCCGGGCCATCGCCGTATTGGCCCCGCATTCGTCGACGAAAACCAGCCGCCGCGGGTCCACGTCGGCGAGGGCCTCGCAGAAGGTCCGTCGCTGCTCCTGAACCTCGGGGTCGCTTTGTTCGCGGGCTCGCGGGACCTTCTTCTTGCGTGGCAACCCCAGCCGGGAGAGGGCCCGAGAGATGGTGGGCAGGCTGCACGAGGAGCCGAGGTGCACCCGACACTCCTCGAGCGTGGCATCGGGCCGGTCCCGGATCAGTTCACGGAGTCGCTGAAGGTCCTCGGGGGTGAGGACGCTGGGGTTGCCGCCGCCATGGGGCCTCGGCTCAACCGAGCCGGTGCTGCGATACAATTGTAAGAGTCGAGTGATGAAGGAGACGCTGACCATGAACTGTTGGGCGATCTCGTCAATCGTCTCGTCCTGGCGCAGGACCGTATCGACGATCCGCTGCCGGAGATCTCGGGAATAGGGTTTCATCGCTCACCTCCTCCCTGAGATCTCCATTCAAACGGCGCGCCACCCGAATGAAAGGCGCTCTAACCGTCCCGATCAACGCCCCGCCCGCCGCCGACCGTCCAGGCCCGCCCCGGGAAATCGGCCGGGTGACGATCTCCATCGAGGTCCCGAAGGGCGACGATGAGGTCCCGGTCGACCTCGGCGAGATCGCGGCCGAGGTCAAGCGTCCGTGAGGCGATCTGCGGCGGGTGACGCGGTTCGCCTCGCCCGGCTGACCTGATGAAGGAGCCCGCTCCTTCGCAATACCAACAAACTCCACCCCGAGGACCACGTCTGGCCGAGCCGGCCCCCGTCGTGGATTCTCCTCACCCGAAGCCACCTCAATGCTTCATCCCGCACCCAGCGGAACAGAACCGCGCGACTGGGCTCTCAAGCTCATCTGACCAAGGATGGAATTCGGAAGCCCTGGGGTGGGTGAAGCCTAGATCCGGGGATCGGATGGGATCCGATCCCCGGTCGTGAGCCTCAGGGATGGCCGTAGAGAATGCGAGGCGGGGTGTGGGTGGCCTCGATCGGGGTTCCCTGATCGGTCCGATGGTAGACCGTCCGGTGTGGATAGGGAATCTCGATGCCCAGCTCGTCGAAGCGGTTCTTGATACGCCGGAGCAGTTCGCGGCGGATCGTCCACTGCTGAAGTGGACGTGTCTTGATGAAGAACTTGATCACCACCGCCGAGTCCGCCAGACTATCCACACCGAGCATGGTGGCGTCTTCGAGAATCAACGGGCCAAATTGCGGGTCGGAACGCAGGTCGTGGGCGAGCGAGGAGAGTACGCCAATCACGCGATCCACATCCTCCTTGTAAGCTACCCCGATGTCGAAGAGAGCACGCGACCAGCCGTGAGTCATGTTGGTGACGGCTGTGATCTGACCGTTGGGGATGAAGTGGACACGCCCCTCCAGATCGCGGAGAACCGTCATCCGCAAGGTGATCTTCTCAACCTGTCCCGAGAGCGCACCGATCTGGACGACGTCATTCAGCTTGTACTGGTTCTCGAGCAGAATGACGAAGCCGTAGAAATAGTCGCGGATCAGGTTCTGTGCGCCGAAGGCGACGGCCAGACCGAAGACGGCGGCACCGCCGAGCAACGGAGCCACCGGGATGCCGGCCTCCTGGAGGAGCATCAGTCCGCCGCCCAGCAGGATCGCAACCGAGGTCGCATTGTAGAAGACGCCCACCAGTGTGCGGGCACGGTCTTCCCGCTCCGGCGCTGTGCCTCGGGCACCCTTCTGGGCAATCAGCAGGATCACCCGGTCGCAGAAGTGCCGGGCGGCCCATTGCGAGAGAATGATCGCCAGTAAGACCGCGAGCATTTTCGGCCCGTGATCGATCAGCCAGAGCAGGATGTTGTGGAGTCGGAACGGGTTCTCGATCCAGCGAACCTCGTTCTCGGCCGCCTGAACCTGCTGACGGGCGAGCTGGGCCTGCTTCATGTCGTCGAGCTGCTCGGTCTGAACCGAGGCCCGTTCGGTCTGCAACTCTTCCAGACGTGTGACATGCTTCTGGGCCTCGACGTTCGCGGTTTCAAGCCGTCGCTCGGCCCGCCGCACCTGGTCGAGGAGGCCGTCAAGCTCGGGCTTCGGAGCGCTGGCGGCCGAACGTTGGCGGTAATTGGCGGTTAGGGCGTCTCGAGCTCGCTCGGCGATATCTCGCTGCTTCCGCGAGGTTTCCAGAAGCTGCTTCTCCAGCATCACCTCGCGATCGATCCGCCTGAGAAGCTCGGTCGCCGATCGCGCCTCGGCATCGGCCGCCTTCTCGGCCGCGAGCTTCCGCTTGACTTCCTTCTGGGCCGCGCTCAACTCATGGCTCGTCGGCTCTGGCGGTGCCTCGGCGGTGGTCGTGGAAGGAGCGGTTGTGGCGGGAGTGGTAACCAGCGGCGCAATCGCTGGAGGCGAGGCAGAAGTCTCGGTCAATGTCGGCTTCGATGTCGAAGCGGTGGGGGAAGCGTCGATCTCGAGGTCCGTCTCAACGCCGGGAGATGGAGCGGCGTACTGGAGCTTCTGAAGCTCCTTGCGATCGCGCTGGAGCATTTTTTGGAGGTTGGCGATCTGTTCGGCGGCGGCACGTCGGGCCTCGATCGCGAGGTCGAAGCGGTCCTTGGCGAGGGCACGCTGCGTCTCCATCGCCGAGACCTGGGCGCCGAGATCGCGACGTCCGGCGAGGTTGCCCGGAGCGAGTTTCTGAAGGGCCAGCTTACGCTCCTGAAGGGCCCGTTCGATTTTCTCGAAGGCCGCCTTGGCGCGAGCGTATTCGCTCCGGGGGTCATCGCGATCGGCCGAGAGTGCGCGGACCTGAGCCTGCGAGGCGGCGATCGAGCTTTCGAGCCGACTGATCTCCTCGGCTGGTGTGATCCCCAGCGCAGGAGGGCCTGAATCGATCGGCCCCTGCGCTGGGCTCGGTGGCTGACTGGCCCAAAGTAGGGGCTCGGAAGTCCCGGAGAACAGAACAACAAGCACCGCGAACGATCGGATCGTCAAGACCGGCCTCCTCTCGCGGATGGATGCGGGGGGATGATCTGGGATGGGAACCGTCAGGCTGCGCCCGTTTATGGAGCAATCCGCCCACCGGCTCAACCCCAATCCTGCCCGACGTCCACAAACGGATTACGTGGAGCATCCATCCTTCGCCGAGGTCCTAACTTCGGCTCAACGATTCGTCCAGAAGCTGGATCAACTCCCCCCGATGGGCCTTGAAGTCGTCGAGGTTGTACGCGTCGAGCACTTTGAGAAATGCCTGCTGGGCTCGCTGGAGCGCTCCCTTCAGGCCACAGGCCGGTGCAATCGGGCACGTGTTCTTCGCGAGGTCGAAACACTCAACCAGATCCAGGTGCGGTTCGGTCCGACGAATCAGCCAGCCGACGTTGATCTCCGAGGGCGACCTTGCTAGCCGCATCCCGCCTCCTCGGCCCCGCTGCGACTCGACCACACCCAGCTCCGTCAGCGACTGCACCACCTTCACCAGATGATGCCGCGAAATCACGTATGCACGGCTCACCTCCTCGACCGAGACCACCCGATCCGGATGGCAGGCCAGGTACAACACCAGTCGCAAACTGTAATCCGAAAATTGGGTCAGGTGCACAGCTTTGCCTCTCTCGGCCATCCGGCCCGAAAAATCACCAGGGGCCGATTGACAGCCCGCCTCCAGACGATAATATGGATTTCGAATGCAGATTAAAAGCGAAGGATCTGTCAGTTGATTTTATGGGGCCAGAACAAGGGGTCGAGCGATGGCGCATGATCTCCGGGATTCAGCGCGGTGGTATGGGGCGCTGGGGTTGAAACGGCGATGCGGGGTCGTGGCCCTGCTCGTGGTGGGATGGGCGGGGTTCTCGGCCCGTGTCGAGGCTCAGGACATCGAGCGAGAGCCGATCCGCTACAGTGAGACGGAGCCTCGGGACGCTGTGACGAGGCTTCAGGAGAGGATCGACCAGGGGAAGGCGAAGCTCGAGTACGAGCCGAAGAACGGCTACCTGAAATCGGTACTTCGGGCGTTCGACATATCCGAGTCGTCGCAGGTGCTGGTTTTTTCCAAGTCGAGTCTTCAGCGCGAACGGATCTCACCGAGGAGTCCGCGGGCGATTTACTTCAACGATGATGTGATCGTCGGCTATTGCAATGGCGGTCCGGTGATGGAGGTCTCGACGCCCGACGACCGGCTCGGAACGACGTTCTACACGATCGAGCAGGCGCCCGCCGAGCGACCGGTGATCACTCGGCAGACCGACTCGTGCCTGATCTGCCACAGTTCATCGGCCAACCAGGGGATGCCCGGGCATCTCGTGCGATCGCTCTATGTCGATCGGCGTGGGAACCCGATGCTCGCCAGCGGGTCGTACCGAACCGATCATACGAGCCCACTCTCCGAGCGGTGGGGTGGTTGGTACGTCACCGGGACCTCCGGACGTCAGATGCACCTGGGCAATCTGATATGCAAAGACTCACGTCGGCCCGATGCGAGCGATAACAGCAATGGCGTCAATGTGCTGAGCTTGAAAGATCGATTCAATACATCGCTTTATCTGACGCCGCACAGTGATATCGTGGCGCTCATGGTACTGGAGCACCAGGCCGGGATGCTCAACCGCCTGGCCCGCGCGGGGCTGGAGACCCGGATGGCTCTGTACTACCAGCAAGAAATGAACAAGGCACTCGACCGGCCGGCCGACGAGCCATCCGAGGGCGCAGAATCGCGGATACGAAGTGCCTGCGACGCAGTCGTCGAGTACATGCTTTTCGGCGACGAGGCGAAGCTGACCGATCGTGTCACGGGGACCTCGCGGTTCGCGGCCGAGTTCGTCACGCGAGGCCCTCGTGATTCAAAGGGCCGATCCCTCCGAGAGCTCGACCTCAAGACCCGGCTCTTCCGCTACCCATGCAGCTACCTGATTTACTCTCGGGCCTTTGAGTCCCTGCCACGCGAGGCGAAGGACTGCATCTATCAACGACTCTGGAAGATCCTGAACGGCCGAGGAAGCGGAAAGGACGACCCTGTACTCTCGGCGGAGGATCGGACAGCAATCATTGAGATCCTCCGAGAGACAAAGCACGACCTGCCGCAGGAATGGAAGGCCAGGTCGACCCGATCTCTCTGACCACCAACCGAACGAGAGGAGGATGTACACAAGAGGAGGACGCACAAATGCAGAGCCGATCGGAGAGCGGGATGGCAACCGTCACAACTCCGCCTCGTTCCTACGGAAACCAGGGCCTCTCGTTCGGAGACCAGCCCGGACTTCCCGATGCGCGGAGCGCTGGGATCGATGAGGAGATCATCGGCGAGGTCGTCGAGAAGTTCTATCAGCGGGCCCGCCACGACGAGCAACTGGGGCCCATCTTCGAGACACATGTCCACGATTGGGACGCCCACCTGAAACGGATGAACGACTTCTGGTCGGCAGCACTCTTGCGGACAGGTCGGTACTCTGGGCGGCCGGTGGAGCGACATCGAACCGTTCTCGGGATCTCGGAAGGACACTTCGACCATTGGCTTGAGCTGTTCGAGGAGACCGTCCGCAATCTTTGCTCGGCCGACCAGGCCGAGGCATTCCTCGTTCGTGCCCGTCGGATGCGCGACGGAATGGTGTTTGTTCTTGGGCTGGGGCCGCGTTCGCGAGCATCTCAGGGCCACACCGAATAGGTCGTTCAAGCCTTCCTGAGCTACCAATCCCCACGGTCCAGCGCGGTGCGCTCCACGGACCACGCTTGCTTTTCTTCGCCTGCGTCTCGCCGAGGGCTCGATCTGGGCTGCGCTCTCGGTCCCGACGCACTTTATGGAATCGAGGAATTTCAAAGATGCGTTATGTGCGGTTATGGCTCGGGCTGGTCGCGGTCATTGTCAGCTCGTTCGCCGTGCTTGGCTACTATGGGGTGGAGTTGTACCGGCAAGCCCCGCCGGTCCCCGAAAAAGTCATCATTTCCAACGGCCGGGTGGTCTACACGGGCGACGACATTCGCGAAGGTCAGAATGTCTGGCAATCGATGGGGGGGCAGGAAGTCGGGACAGTCTGGGGACACGGAGCCTATGTGGCACCCGACTGGTCGGCCGACTACCTTCATCGCGAGGCGACCTGGCTCCTTGAACACTGGGCGACCGCGGCGCACGGCCGAAAATACGAGGACATCGACCCGGAGGTCCGTGCCGCACTGAAGGCGCGGCTCAAGGAAGAGCTGCGTCTCAACACCTACAATGTCGCGACCGGCTCCCTCACGATCTCGCCGGTTCGCGCGGAGGCCCTCGCGGCCGTCGACGCACATTATGCCTCGCTGTTCGGGTCTGATCCAGCGCTCCAGAACCTGAGAGATGCCTACGCGATCCCGGCCAATTCCATCCGAACGCCGGAGCGTCAGAAACAATTGAACGCGTTCTTCTTCTGGGCCTCGTGGGCCTGCTCGACCAATCGGCCTGGCTCAGAGGTCACTTATACGAATAACTGGCCATCCGAGAATTTGATCGACAATCATCCGGGCGGGCAGGTCGTCGTCTGGTCGGTCGTCAGTTTCGTGCTGCTACTGGCCGGCATCGGCGCACTGGCCTGGTATTTCGCCGTGCAGAGGAGTCAAGAGGACGACGGCCACCTGCTACCTGCAAGGGACCCGCTTCTGGCACTCTCGCCAACTCCCTCCATGCGGGCAACGCTCAAGTATTTCTGGGTCGTGACCGCCCTGGTCGTGGCACAGGTGGGGCTCGGGGCCGTGACGGCTCACTACGGGGTCGAGGGGTCGGGATTCTACGGTATCCCGCTGGCGAAGTGGCTCCCCTACAGTGTGACCCGCACCTGGCATACTCAGCTCGGCATCTTCTGGATCGCCACCGCCTGTCTGGCGACTGGGCTCTTCATGGCGCCGGCCGTTTCGGGACACGAGCCGAAGTTCCAGAAGACGGGCGTGAACTTTCTCTTCGTCTGCCTGCTGATCATCGTCGTCGGGTCGATGGCAGGCCAGTGGCTCGGGGTGCAGCAGCAGTTGGGGAACGTCGCGAATTTCTGGTTTGGACATCAGGGATACGAGTATGTGGACCTCGGCCGGTTCTGGCAGTTGTTCCTGACCGTTGGGCTCTTCCTCTGGCTGGCGATGATGACCCGGTCCATGTGGCCGGCGTTTCGGCATCCCGAGACCAACCGACATCTCCTCGGGCTCTTTTTGCTTTCCTCGGCCGCGATCCCCATGTTCTACATCCCGGGGCTCATGTGGCACCGACACACCAACCTGGCGGTCGCCGAATACTGGCGATGGTGGGTGGTGCATCTCTGGGTGGAGGGCTTCTTCGAGGTATTCGCCACGGTGGTGATCGCTTTCCTCTTTACCCGGATGGGTCTGCTGCGGACGGCGACCGCGGCCTCGGCCGTCTTGTTCTCGACGACGATCTTCCTCTCAGGTGGGATCATCGGAACGTTCCACCATCTCTATTTTACCGGGACACCAACCGTCGTGATGGCGCTTGGAGCGACCTTCAGCGCCCTGGAGGTTGTTCCCCTGGTGCTGATCGGCTTCGAGGCGTATGAAAACCTGACGCTAAGCCGTGCTCAGCCCTGGGTCGCTGCGTACCGTTGGCCGATCTACTTCTTCGTCGCGGTCGCGTTCTGGAACCTTGTCGGAGCCGGTCTCTTCGGCTTCCTGATCAACCCTCCGATCGCGCTTTATTACATGCAGGGCTTGAACACGACCCCGGTTCACGGTCACACGGCGCTCTTCGGCGTTTATGGGATGCTGGGTATCGGGCTGATGCTTTTCTGCCTGAAGGGCCTTACGGTCCGGCAGGAGTGGCGAACAGGGACGCTGGCCTTCGCGTTCTGGGCGATCAACCTCGGGTTGGTGCTGATGGTGCTTCTCAGCCTGCTCCCCGTCGGTCTCTTGCAGACCTGGGCGAGCGTCGAGCACGGAACCTGGTACGCACGATCGGCCGAGTTCATGCAGACGTCGACCATGGATCAACTCAGGTGGCTACGGGTTGTTGGAGATTCCGTTTTCGCGGTGGGAATTCTGGCGCTCGGATGGTTTGTCCTGGGGCTGAAGACCGGATGGTCGATCGCTGGAACGCCCGACGCCGTCGCCCGTGAGTTCCCCCGCGAGGCGCTGGTGGAGAGCCTGTGAAAGGCCACTCCTGGTTTCGCTCAACAACTCGTTACGAAAAAGCGAGGCCCGGAGCCTCCCGAGGGACAATTCCCTCGGGGCGCTCCGGGCCCATTCATTAGTTGGTCTCTCCGCGGTGGACCATATCGGCCTAGCGGGAGGCGTTGGCCGACGAATACGGGGACGAATAGGCAGACGAGTAGGAGGGTGAGGACGGGAGTTCCATATCGTCCGTGCCACTACCCGACGATGCCGAGACGCGGCGAGCGAAACGTCGGAAAAAGCCGCCGATTCGTCCTCGGTTGGGCTCCGATTCGCCCGAGGCGAGCATTGGGGCGCGGCCCGCCTCGTACTGAGCAACCGGGCGGAAGCTGGGGGCTGCGCCAGCGAACCGGCCGAAGTAGCGCCCGCCGCCGTTCGCGAGGTCGATCGAGCGAACGTTGGCTTCGGTGACGTACGGATTGTGGCCGCCCCAGTGAGTCTCGGCGATCTCCAGAACGTTCAGCGGAGCGAATTGCGCCTCGCCTCCCACCGAGATCCAGTCGGCGGCATAGGGATTCGTCTCGTCGACACGCCCATCCATCCCATAGACGAGCTTGTAGGAGTAGTTCACCACGCGGTCGCCCGACTCCTGACCGTTAAGCATGCATCCGGAGTTTCCATGTAATTCCAGATCGATGCGGACGGCTCTCGGCCCGCGTCCCGGTACGGCGTGAAACGTGGCGATATACTTGTAGATCCCGTGATTCCAGACTTCGCCGACTGTCCCTCGAGGCGGGAAGGCTCGCAGGTTGGCCAGCAAGGGTTTCCGCTCGCCTCGGATGTGAGTTTCGATCATCGCGTGGAAGCGGGGAACCTTCACGTCGGTCGAGTCAGGGCCGGCCCGCGGGGGGCCCGGGGGGATCTCATTCGCGTAGTCCCCGATTCGGTGGTTCAGGTGATTCTCGCCCAGTTCCGCCCAGAGCGCCTTGAGCTCGTCGCGGGTCATTCCCGAACCCGGCGAGGGTTGCGGCTCATCCAGCAGGATCGAGGCCACTGCCCCGCCGAGGCAGTGCCCGGGCCACCGCGAGATATCCTTGGTCTGGCTGAAGGAGGCCTCCCACTGCCTCGCTGAGGAGTGGAAAAGCTGGTCGTATTTCAGGAGCGGCGAGGGAGTCATGAAACGGACGACCTGACCGCCGTGTTCCTTGTCAGGCCCCATCCAGTACATATCGTCGTAGAGGTTCGGGAACCAGGTCGCCTCGTCGCCGCCGGCGGGAAGTGTTTCGAGCATGCCATTCGGCCCGGCCAGGACGATGTCCTTCCCTGGCGCGACGTAAGAACCAGGGGTTGCCACGAGCTGGTCGTCGCCCCGGACCTGGATCGACGAGGTATCGACCCGGCCATTACCGCCGGCCCAGGGCTCGTGGATCGAGTCGGCCTTGGTCGGCCAGTAATAGAAATTCCAGGGCCGCTTGAGGCTTTGTCCGACCTGCACGAAGCTGGTCTCGACACTATATTCTCCCTGCGGACCCTCGACCTTGAAGGTGAACCATCCCTGATGATCGAGACCGATGTCCCGGCCGTTGACCCAGGCCGCCCCCCGGGCGTCTTTCAGCTCAGCGATCCGGCCCGAGGTGGTGGTGGCCTTGAGCTCGCCACCGAAACGCGTGGGGACGTAGACCGCGAAGAACCGGTCGCCACTCTGGCCGCCCAGCGACCCGCCCAGGGGCACAGTCTGGGCTCGCTGGAGATCCTGCGCGGCCGAGGCGGTGGTCGCCGCGGCCGAAACGCTGATCAAGAAGACCGCAAGCCGGTTGCCGAAGCGCATGCTTCCTCCCGATTTCATGATCATGTGCCGTCTCGGTCCGGGTCCGATCGCTCCGTCGCTCGACCCGAATACCGAGCGGGCCCGCCTTTGCGGCTCGTCTTGCCTCGTCTCGCCGCGGCTTCCCGCGTCGAAGGCCGTGATGCCAGGTCGGGACACCCGTTGATTCGGCACCGCGACATTCCATGGTCAATCCGAAAACGCCCACGTACCCCACCCCCGCCCGCCCGGCGCGACAAACCCGCAGAATGCGACCGAGCGGTCCAATCCACGGTGCATCGAACCGGGGTCGTGACGGATCTCGCGAGTCGTCTCGAGGTTCCGGTCGAGACGATTGTGCGGGCTCCGAGAAATCGAACCGCGTTCCCGGCGATTCAATTCCATGCCTCAACTTGCTCTACTAAACAGAATGAATTGATCCGCACATCGCACTGTCGATGTCGATCCACAACCGGGAGGAAATTCGATGTCCGTCCGAGGCACGCGCGATCAAGGGAAGAGCATGTTCATCAAGGAGATGCTGGTGGACCATCCCGAGGCCAGCCACCAGGAGATCGTCAAGGCCTGGCAGTCGTCGGGGATGCCGGGAAGTATCAGCGCCACGCTGGTCAGCCGGGTGCGCAAGCGGGAAGGTATCTCGCGAAAGCGGAAGCCCGGACGACGTCCCGCTGCCCCAACCGCCACGGTCGCAAAGGCCCCGCGCCCGGTCTCGACCAGCCCGAGCGCCGGTCGCCTGGTGGAACTTGAGGTCGAGATTGATCGCGTTCTAAAGAAAGTGGTCGAGCTGGGCTCGTTAACTCAGGTCGAGGACGTCCTTCGGAAGACCCGCCGCCAGCTC
The DNA here is from genome assembly GCA_027449865.1 of Planctomycetales bacterium. GTDB lineage: Bacteria > Planctomycetota > Planctomycetia > Isosphaerales > Isosphaeraceae > JAKAUH01. The sequence goes on along the minus strand of DAIDKV010000144.1, from coordinate 263 downwards.
TACTCCGCCTCCTGAAAGTCGGCCTATCTCCATCAGGGGGAATCGATCAGGTGGACCATTGGCCCGCCCGGTCTCTCTTGCGCGCTCTCGGCGAACTTTCCGAGTCGGGTTGTCGAATTATAACAACGGCCCGCCTGAAGGCTAGGAATTCGTGATTCTCTCGGGTAGCTTCTGGCTCTGGCTTTGCGGCTGACGGATGTCACCCCGGCAGGGAGGGCAGCGCGATGCCTTACCAGTGGGCCAAGGATACGGATTTCGTCGTC
>DAIDKV010000143.1 GCA_027449865.1 Planctomycetales bacterium | reverse complement strand
GCGGCGGGCACAGCGTGGGAGGCCCCTCGCTGGCGCTTCGGGTTGGTGGGCCCGGCCCGAGGGCCAAACCCGTGCGCGGGGGGCGCCGGCCGTCGCTCGGGGTGTTGTTGAGCGAGGCGTCTCCAGATTCCCCCGGATTTTCGCGAGGCGGCGAGGGGGTAGGGTCTGCTCGAGGTTCCGCCGACGCTCGACCTGGGATCGGCCGGTCACGGCCCCGATTCCACCATCGCCGCTGTCATCGCCGATCGAATCATCTCCAGCTTGCGGCCGACCGTCCGAACACCGCATCCCAGCCGGTCGGCGATCTCCTCGCGGGTATAGCCGGCCATCCGCAGGTCGAGCACATGGCGGAGCGAGTCGTCGCCCAGGTCGTTGCCGAAATGGTGGTACTCATCGGCGACCATCGCGGCGAGTTCGGGAGTCGGCTCGCGTCCGGCGAGGTGGTCCAGCTCGTCGCCCAGGTCGGGAGGCTCGACCACGGAGGCACGGCCGCCGCCTCGTTTCCGGGCCGACTGTCGCTCGAGTTGATCCCTTGCCTTGCGGACGGTCAACAGCGCGAGCAATCTCCAGAGATCGTCGCCATCGTGCAGCTTCTCGAATCGACCCCGCGCCAGACCCCGGCAGAAGCTCTCGAATGCGATCAGGGCGGCATCTTCCTCGTCCTCGACCGCCTCGCGCCGTCGCGACCGTAGCTCCGCCCGAGCCAGTGAGACCATCCGATCGAAATAGCAGTCCCAGAGCCGCCGGGCGGCCTCGCCCTCTCCGGCTCTCAGGTCGTCGAGCCAGCACGCGATCAATCCCGGATCGTCGGGCGTCATGGGACCCTCCGTTGTCAGTCGGTGGATCAGATCCGATCAACCCGAATCCTCGCCCCGCGCGAAGCGTTCCGGATCAGGACGCCGCCTCATGGTCGGACCTTGCCCGAGGCGCCGTTGTCGACCCGTGCCAGCACGATTCGGCCTGTCGACCGGCGATGGTGAACGACGTGAAGCTCGGGGACAGGGCTCCTGTTCTCCGAGCCCAACCAGCCCCGGCATTCATACGCGGCATGATAATATCCCTTCCGCCCAAAAAACCAGCAAATTGTCGGGCGTTACCAAAAAACCACATTCTGTCCCTGGCCTATCACGTCGGGATTTCCGGATCTACCTAGTAGGGGTCTGGTTCTTCGCCCCCATCCGAGTCACTCTCTCCCCTTTCGACCGGAAGGTTCGGGGCGCGCCGCTCGCCAGGGATTGAGCCGACGCGACCCCAGGGCGCCCACGATGCGCGCCGTCACTCTTCCGAGCCGAATCCTTCAAGCCCTTCAACGAAGACAAGGGAGGCTTTCGATGATGGAAGCATTCACCCGCCGATGGCCGCGGAGCTTGCCCATCCTGGGAGTCGTCGCGGTCTCGATGGCCTGCGCGACACCCTCAACGGCCCGCGCCGAGGCGATCTGGAGCCAGTATGCGTATCAGAATAATATCAAAGCCATCGGATCGATTGGTACGATCACCAACAACACGACGTTCATCGCGCCTTTCACCTACACTCTGACCCAGACCATTGGGCTCCTTCATGCCTCGTACACCGCGACGGGGATATTTAGCGAGGTGACAACGCCCGGAATCGGCGGCTCGACCGCATCCGCATTCATCGACGTGAGCAACCTCACGATCACGGCTGCGGCGACCAATTCCTTGCCCATCTCTGACGTGATGTGGCTCTTCAGCGACGTCTTCCCGTACACGGCGGCCGGTTTGCCGGGCTATGTTGGTCTGAGCGGGAGTTTCGTCAATCCTGGAGTCGGATCCGCACAGGCGCAGTTGGATTTCAACAACACCCTTGGAAACGTCTCGGCGTTCCTCCGGACCCCGATTGTGGGAGCCACTTCCCCGTTCGGAGCCGTGGTCTCGGCCCCGATTCCGGTCGCGGTCAACGAGTTGACGGGCCTGCTGGCCTTCACCCTGAATCCGGGTCAGTCGCTGGTCCTGCCGTTCGCCTTCAGCGACAACTTCGATATCGCGGGCGCCCTCCCGGAGCCAGGCTCGATCGTGCTCCTGACCCTGGGGATCGTCCCCATCGGGGCCATGGCGGTCCGCCGGACCCGGCGGCGCGGGGCCTGAGGGAATCCCGACTCGCCGGCCAGCGAGTCGGGTTTCCGGTCGTTTGGGGAACGAGGCCAGCCGGCTGCCTCACGGTTCGCGGTGGATGACGCCCCCCTTCATCACCAGCGCGACCCTGCGCAAGGCTCGGATCTCGGCGGTCGGATCTCCGTCGACGGCGACCAGGTCGGCCAGCATCCCGGGACGGATCGCGCCGAGATGACCCTCGGCGCCGATCACCCGGGCGGCGACCGAGGTCGCCGAGGCGAGCACCGACGCGGGCGTCATCCCGGCCGCGACGAGCAACTCCAGCTCCCGGGCGCCCTCGCCGTGAGGGAAGACGCCCATGTCGCTCCCATTAGCAATCACCACGCCCGCGGCGATGGCCTCCTTGATATTCTCGCGCGCCCGACGGAGCCGATCCGGCTCGGGGTCGACGCCTGGCCGATAGCCCCGCCGCTTCGCGCCGGCCTCGATCGCGGCGAGCGTCGGGCAGAGGACGACCTTTCGCTCCGCCATCAACCGGAAGACCTCTTCGTCACCGTCGTCGCCGTGCTCGATCGTGGCGACACCGGCGATCGTGGCGCGCCGCATGCCTTCCTTCGAGGTCGCGTGCGCCGCGACCTTCACGCCGACCGAGCCCGCCGTCTCGACGATCCGGTGCAGCTCCTCGACCGAGAACGACGGACGAACGGGACCGCCGCCCATCGCGGTGTCGGCATAGACCTTGATCCAGTCGGCGCCCCGACCGATCTGGTCGCGGACGACCCGGGTCAGCGCGTCGAGGCCGTCGGCCTCCTCGGCGCCCTGGGGGATGGTCCACTCGGGGGCGAAGCCCTTCGGCGCGTAGCTTCCGGTCGCGACGATCGCCCGGGTGACCACCCGCATCCCAGGCCCGGCGATGATCCCCTGGTCCACCGCGCGCTTGATCCCGACGTCCGCATAGCCGGCGCCCTCGGTGCCCAGGTCTCGGATCGTCGTGAACCCGGATTCGAGGATGGCCTTCACATGATTGGTCGCCCGGCAGACCCTCAGCGAGAGCGGCTCCTTGAGGACCTGATCGTCCCAGGCGGCCTCGTCATACGGATGAAGCAAAACGTGCGTGTGCAGGTCGAACAGGCCCGGCAGCAGCGTCCGCCCGGCGAGGTGGATCGTCCGGGCGCCCTCGGGCACCTTGATCGATTCCGAGGGTCCGACGGCCTCGATCCGATCGCCACGCACAACCACCGACCATCCGGCGTGCGGCGAGGGATCGACCCCGTCGAAAACCCGGTCCGGCCGGAGCACGACCAACGATCCGGCCAGCCTCGACGGAGGCTCCGCCCGCGTGCTGCCGATCGCGCCGACCATCGCGATCACCCCAAGGACCGCCAGCATCCGCCACATGATCACTCCTTTTTCCTTTGCCGTTATCAGGAAGAAGATCCCTTTGCCCAGGCTTGCGTGTCGCCATAGGACGCCGGAGAAGAAAAAGCTCAAGGCGGTCAGGCGGGAAAGCCTGACCGACTTTCTTGCCCCCCGTATTAAAGTGCCACGCCTATCGCCGGCTGGAGCCGGCTCCTACAACAATATCAGTCCCGGACGAAGCTTAAAGTGCCGCGACTATCGCCGGCTGGAGCCGGCTCCTACAGCAAAATGGAATCGGCCGCAGCCACAGGGGCCGCCCGGATCGCCGGCTGGAGCCGGCTCCTACATGGGATCATCCAGGATCGCCGTGATCATTGACTTTTGTAGGAGGGGGCTCCAGCCCCCGATCTCGAACGTAGCCTATGCGTGCCGCAGGGGATCGCCGGCTGGAGCCGGCTCCTACAGCAAAATGGAATCGGCCGCAGCCACAGGTAGCGCGCGGATCGCCGGCTGGAGCCGGCTCCTACAACAATATCAGTCCCGGACGATGCTTATGACGCCCGCGAAGAAGAAGCTCAAGTCGGTCGGGCGGGAAAGCCTGACCGACTTTCTTGCCCCCGCAATAAACCTCGGATATTCTCCAAGTTCGCAAGTCACGCGAAATCGCCTGAACCATTTTCATCGATGAAGAGGAGCTAACGCCATGAGTGCACCGATTGGTGGGTCTCTTCGCGTCCCTTCGTTCGTGGTGGTTGGCCTGCTCCTGGCAGCCATTGGCGTTCGTCCCGGTCCGGCGACAGGGCAGGCCCCGCGGACGCCGCCCGTCCCGGACAAGTCGACGCCGGCCGCCTGTTCCTCGTGCGAGAATCCCCTGCCCGGTGCCGGCGGTGTCACTCAGGAAGCACTGACGAATTACTGGATCAAGGACTGCACCTTTTATGTAATGCTCAAATTCAGTGACAAGAAGAAGCACGACGATTTCATCAACAAGTCGCTGAATCAGCAAGCCTACCTCTGCTACAAGCTGAATGGGCAGGGTGTCGGGTATCGCTGGCCGATTCTCCGGAAGCGGTCCAAGGGCGACGGTGCTCACGTCCTGGTGGCGTTCAGGGTGTGTATTCCCGATGGGATGAAGCCCACTTGGGATGATGAGAGCGGCGGTACGGCGACGGGGACCGTGATCATCGTGACCAATCCGACCCAGCAGCCCAGCGGCTACCAGGCGGAGGGCCTGCTCACGGGCCTTGAGCCCATGTGAGAGGACCGAACCTGGTCATCGGGGCGGGTCGGCCGCCTGGAGCGTCTTGAGGAGCCGCGCATCTCCGGCGCGGGCTTCGTCGAGCTGAATGGCGCGCCGAAGGTGCCCGACGGCGTCGCGTCGGAGGGCCGAGGCGTCGTCGGGGTGATTCAGCGCCTCCTGCGCCCTCGCCGAGAGCCATTCGGCCCGGCCGAGGAGGGCCAGGAAATCGGGGTTCTCTGGGGCCTTGTTTGACTCGCAACTGGCGACGAGGGCCTTGCTCAAGGTGATCGCGTGGCGGGCCTCGGTGAGGGCCTCGTCGGGATGGCGGTCGATCAGATGGACCTCAGCCTGTGCGACGCGGATTCGGGCGAGTTCCTCGACCTGGTTGGCGCTGGCCTGGCCGCGGGTCTGGATCAGGGCCTCGATCCGGGTCCGGGCGCGGTCGAGGATCGCGCCGGCGCCTTCCGAGGCGAGGCCGAGGACCGGCTCGCCCCGGCGCCGGTCGATCTGGACGAGCTGGAACTCGGCGTCGCCCCGTGAGGGATCGCCGGCGGGAATGGCTTTGAGGGCGGACTCGGCGGCGTCGAGGTCGCGAGAGGCGGCCGTCTCGTCGCCGAGCCGGCGCGCGGAGGCTCCCCGGCTGGAGAGCGCGATCGCGAGCAGCCATCGGTCGTGCCCCGCCTGGTCGCCGCCCTTGCTCTCGCGAACGACGGCGTCGAGCAGCCCGACGGCCTCGTCCGCCTTCGACCGGGCCGATCGCGCGTCTCCCTCGGAGAGGAGGACCTCGGCCAGGTCGAGCAGTGCCGAGCCCCGGGCGTTCCGATACAGGCGGCCGACCGGCCAGGCGAGCAGGTCGGCGGATCGCTCGATCGCCTGTTCGTACGACTCGGCTGCCTTGCTGAGCAGGCCGCTTGTGTGGAAGGCCTCGCCTCGGTTCGTCAGCGCCTCGACCAGCCACTGGGCCGCCTCAAAGTCGCCGGGGTTCTCGGCGTGGAGCCGGGAGAGGATCTGGATGGCCTTGTCGATCTCGCGCATCGAGTCGTCGAACCGTCCGGCGTTCCGGGCGAAGGCGCCGAGCAATCGGTGGGCCTGCGCCATGTCGCGGCGGACGCCTGGGTCGCCGGGGAATCGCTTCAGCAGGTGCTCGTAGAGCGCGAAGGTCCGGCGGGCGATGTCCTCGCGGAACCGCTCGGAGTTGGGCAGGGCCGCGAGCTGTTCGCCGGAGAACTTGAGGTGATCCAGGAGCGCCGCGCGGGTCATGGCCAGTTGTTCGGCGGTTCGGGCCTCGGCCTGGCCGAGGCGCCAGGCGTGGACGGTCAGGCCGACGATGGCGATCGGGACCATGGCCGAGGCCGCGACGACCGCCGGCCGATGGCGGCGGACCCATCGCATCGCCTGGGCCGGGAGCGAATCGCGGTGGGCGGAGACGGGTTCGTCGGCCAGCCATCGATCGATATCGGCCCGGAGCGCCAGGGCCGAAGGGTAGCGGTCGGCCGGGTGGAGCGCCATGGCCTTCTGGCAGATCGACTCCAGCGGCGCGGGGATGCGGGGGTCGACCCGCCGGGGCCGGGGGATTTCCCCGGCGACGGTCCGGGCCAGCGCCTCGCCCCGATCGGCGGCCTCGCAGGAGGGCCGGCCGGTGAGCAGGTGATAGAGTGTGGCGCCCAGGCCGTAGACGTCGCTTCGGATGCCGGTTTCCTCGCCGGTGGCCTGTTCGGGGCTGAGGTATCCGGGCGTCCCGATCGCGGACCCGGCGAGGGTCGGCTCGAGCGATTCGCCGGAGCGCGGGGCCAGTGGCGGCTCGGGGTCGGGATCGGCCGAGGGCGCGGGGGGTTCGGCGCCGAGGTCGGGGTGGCCGATCGCCTTGGCGAGTCCCCAGTCGACCACCAGGGTCTCGCCGTACCGGCCGAGCATGATGTTGCTCGGTTTGAGGTCGCGGTGGAGGATGCCTCGGCTGTGGGCGTAGGCGATCGCGTCGCAGACATTGGTGAACCGCCGAAGCAGTTCGCGGAAGGCCAGGTTGCGGCGATCGCGACGGCCGAGGCGGTCGGCGGCGTGGAACCGGGCGATCGCCGTTTTGAGACTCCGGCCGCGGATGAACCGCATGGCGTAGGCGGGCCGGCCGTCGGCGGTTCGGCCGAGGCCGTAGACCGGGACGATCCCGGGATGCTCCAGCCCGCCGGTGACCTCCGCCTCGAACTCGAACCGGGAGCGATAGGATGGCTCGCCGGCCAGCTCGGGGCGGATCTCCTTCAGCGCCACCTCGCGGTTCAACTCGGAATCGAGCGCCAGGAAGACCTCGCCCAGCCCGCCTCGGGCGTGTGGTCTCAGGGCCCGGAACCGGCCGGCCCAGGCGTCGGCGCCCGCCGGGGTCGTCCACGAGGCGGTCATGTCGGCGTCCGTCTCCGTGGCGTGCCCGTCGAGGGGCCTCGGCGGCGGCCCGGCCAGGCGCGAGAGCCCGGCCCGGATCTCGGGGGCCGTCGACCGCGATGGGTCGGCGGTGATCGGCCCGATCGAGGCCAGCCCCGGCCCGGGGTCGCCAGCGTGCTCCCGGACGTGCTCGGACACCAGCGCTGAGATCAGGCGGTGCCGCTCCGGCGTCAGCGCTCGGCGGTCGAGCAAGACCTGGTCGAACGGGCGAGCCCGGTCGGCCGTCCATTCGTCGAAGGCCCCGAGCAGTTCCTCGCGATTGATGAAGCGGTTCTGGAACGCCAGCACTCCGAAGAGGAGTCCAGCGCCCAGAGTGTGGCTCGGCCAGGCCAGGTTGGGCCCATCGGCTCCGGCCGGCGGGATGTCCGTGGATCGATGGCTCTCCACGACGGGTGACTCCGAAGGGAGCGGGGATCTCAGGGCGGGTCTAGCTTACTTCCCGGTCGGACGGATTGGGAAGTCGGCAGGCCCCTCACGACAGGATGACGGACGTGCTATACTCACGATCGATTTTCCGATCTGGTGTGTCGGTGACTCCGCCTGGCATTCGTCCAATCGCCGCTTGATGGGAGATCACCTTCGGGCTCCTCCATGAGAATCGCGATCGCCAACGATACAGTGATGGCCCGCGAGGCGCTCCGAAGAGCGGTGCTCTCGTCGCCCGACCACGAAGTGGTCTGGATGGCCGCCGACGGCGCCGAGGCCATCGCGAGGGCGCGTGAGGAGCCTCCCGACGTGATCCTGATGGACCTCATCATGCCGAGGGTCGACGGCGTCGAGGCAACCCGCCGGATCATGGGCGAGTCGCCGTGCGCCATTCTGGTGGTGACGGCCAGCGTGAGCGGTAACCTGAGCCGTGTCTACCAGGCGATGGGCTACGGAGCCCTCGACGCGATCGACACGCCCCGCCTCGGCCCTCGCGGCGAGCTCAGCGGCGCGGCGATGCTGCTGAACAAGATCCAGGTGATCGGCCGGCTGATCGGCCGACCCGACCGGCCCGCCGGCGAGCGTGATCGGGCGACGCCGGCGCCCCTCCCGCCCGTCGCCGACGAGCTGGACCCCATGATCGTGATTGGCGCCTCGACCGGCGGCCCACAGGCGCTGGCCGAGATCCTGGCGCGGCTGCCGGCCGGACTGGAGGCGGCGATCATCGTGGTCCAGCACGTCGACGCCGCGTTTGCCCCCGGGCTCGGCCAGTGGCTTTCCGAGCAGGCGAGGCGGCCCATTCTCATGATCGAGGAAGGACACCGGCCCACGGCGGGCGAGATCCTGCTCGCCGTGACCGACGATCATTTGATCCTCGACCACGACCGTCGCCTTCGCTATTCGCCCGAGCCGGCCTCGGCCTGTTACCGGCCGAGTGTCGATGTTTTTTTCCAGAGTGTCGCCCGGAACTGGCCCCGGTCGGGCGTCGCCACGCTGCTCACCGGGATGTTCCACGACGGTGCCCAGGGGATGCTCGCTCTTCACCGTCGGGGCTGGCACACGATCGCGCAGGACGAAACGTCGAGCGTCGTCTGGGGAATGCCCCGCGCCGCGATCGAACTGGGAGCCGCCGACGAGGTTCTTCACCTCGACCACATCGCCGAGGCCATCACCCGCTCCCTCCGCTCCAGCAACCTCGCCGGTCCGAGAGCCGGCCGGACACTGGCCGAGGAGGCGAGCTGCACGAGGGCCTCGGATTGACGGACTCCCGGTCTTCCGTTTTCGATCGCGTCGCCGGCCGGAGCCGGCTCGTACAGTCAAGACGGAACGGCCTTATCGTCGCGTCCCAACACTCAGGTCGGAAAACGGAAAACCCGAAAACCCAGGAATCACCGCCCGTCGAGCGGAGTCACGCATGAGCAACGAACCCATTCTGACCGAGCACAAGGTGACGGTTCTCCTGATCGACGACCAGCCGCTGGTCGGTGAGACCGTCCGTCGGATGCTCGCCGGCGAGCCCGACATCTCCTTCCATTACTGCCGGAACGCCGCCGTGGCGCTCGAGGAGGCCCGGAAGGTCAAGCCGACCGTGATCCTTCAGGATCTGGTGATGCCCGACATCGACGGGCTGACCCTCGTTCAAACCTTCCGCGCCGATGCCGAGACCCGCGAGACGCCGATGATCGTCCTCTCCACGAAGGAGGAGCCGACCGTCAAGGCCGAGGCCTTTGCGCTGGGCGCCAACGACTACATCGTCAAGCTTCCCGATCGCCTCGAACTGCTCGCCCGCATCCGATACCACTCGCGCGGCTATATCAACCTGCTCCAGAGAAATGAAGCGTACGAGGCCCTCAAGGAGAGCGAGCGCCGGCTCGCCGGCGAGATCGGCCAGGCGGCGAAATACGTGCGATCTCTCCTTCCCGAGAAGCTCAAAAAAGGGGAGGTCCGGACTGACTGGCGGTTTGTTCCCTCGGCCGAGCTTGGTGGCGACTCGTTCGGCTATCACTGGCTCGACGACGACCACTTCGCCCTGTTCCTCCTGGATGTCAGCGGCCACGGCGTCGGCTCGGCATTGCTCTCGGTCTCGGCGATGAACGCCCTGCGGTCGCAGGCTCTGCCCCAGGCCGACTTCCGACGCCCCGACCAGGTCCTCGGCGCCCTCAACAACGCCTTTCAGATGGACCAGCAGAACGGCCTCTTCTTCACGATCTGGTACGGCGTCTACCACAAGCCGACCCGGCGGATCGACTACGCCGGCGGCGGACACCCGCCCGGCCTGCTCCTCACCGGGCCGACGGCCGACTCGGCCGAGCTGACCCTTCTGGAGTCGCACGGCCCGATGATCGGCGCTGTCCCGGACCTCGAATTCGGCGGCGGAACCGTCGAGCTGGGCCCGTTCGCCAAGCTCTATCTCTACAGCGACGGCGCCTACGAGATCCAGCGCCAGGACGGCAACATGTGGCCGTTCGATGAGTTCGTCGCCTTCATGCGTCCCGGCCCGCACGACGACGACTCCGGCGCCCTGATCGACCGCCTGATCGCCCACGACCGCGAGCTTCAGGGCCGCGACGAGTTCGTCGACGACCTCTCGTTCGTCGAGCTTCGATTCGGGCCCTGACGCGATCGGCCTGTCACCGCCTCGTCGGCGGCGGCTACAATGAGGAGACGGAAACCACCCGTCTGGAAGGCCCCGACGCGAGGCGGACCATGCTCTCCTATCCCGACGATCCCCGACTCTCGGTGACCCGCCGCCACTTCTTCCGTGATTGCGGAGTCGGCGTGGGGAAGATCGCGCTGGCAAGCCTCCTCGCCGCCGAAACCACGAGCGCCCGCGCCGGAGACGTCGCGGGCGGTTCCATCCCCACCGCCGATCGCGACCCAATGGCTCCACGCCCGCCACACTTCGCGCCGAAGGCGACACGCGTGATCTTCCTCTTCATGGCCGGCGCCCCCAGCCAGCTCGACCTCTTCGATCGCAAGCCCGAACTGGCGAAGTACGACGGCCGCCCCGTCCCGGCCGAGGTCGTCAAGGACCAGCGATACGCCTTCATCCGGCCCGATGCCAGCCTGATGTCGTCGCGGTTTCGGTTCGCCCGACACGGACAATGCGGAGCCGAACTCTCGGAGATGCTGCCGCATCTGGCGAAGGTGGTCGACGACATCGCCATCGTCAAATCGATGCAAACCGACCAGTTCAACCACGCCCCCGCGCAGATCTTCCTCAACACCGGCTCGCCACTGCCAGGCCGGCCGAGCATGGGAGCCTGGGTCTGCTACGGACTGGGGAGCGAGTCGGCCGATCTGCCCGGGTTCGTCGTGATGTCGTCAGGCTCGGGGATCAGCGGAGGCGCGGCCAACTGGTCGAGCGGCTTCCTGCCGACCTCGTACCAGGGCGTCCCGTTCCGAACCCAGGGCGACCCAATCCTCGACGCCGCCAGCCCGCCTGGCGTCGACCAGAAACTCCAGCGCGACTCGCTCGACCTGATCGGCGCGCTCAACCGCCAACACCTCGGCGCACTCGGCGACCCCGAGATCGCAACCCGGATCCGATCCTACGAGATGGCCTTCCGGATGCAAACCAGCGCCCCCGACCTGATCGACCTCTCGGACGAATCGGCCGAAACCCTGGCCCTCTACGGCGTCGAGCCGGGCCGCCCCTCGTTCGCCCGGAACTGCCTGCTCGCCCGCCGACTCGTCGAGCGCGGCGTCCGATTCGTCAACCTCTATCACGAGGGATGGGACCACCACTCCGACGTCGCCGGCGGCCTGAAGGCCCAGTGCGGCCAGACCGACCGGGCCGCCGCCGCCCTCGTGATGGACCTGAAACGCCGAGGACTGCTCGAGGAAACCCTCGTCGTCTGGGGCGGCGAATTCGGCCGGACGCCGATGGTCGAATCCAACGCCGCCCTCGGCCGAAGCATGGGCCGCGACCACCACCCACAAGCCTTCACCATGTGGATGGCCGGCGGCGGCATCCAGCCCGGGATCACCCTCGGACGCACCGACGACCTCGGCTTCCACATCGCCGAGAACCCGGTCCACGTCCACGACCTCCAGGCGACGATCCTCCACCTGCTCGGTCTCGAACACACCCGGCTGACCTACCGCTTCCAGGGGCGACTCTATCGCCTGACCGACGTTCATGGAAACCTCGTGCCCCGGTTGATCGCCTGACCGGGCCCCCTCTGGACGCCGCACTGTTTTTCCGTTCTTCAATTTTCCACAGAGAAGCACGAAGAAAACCGGGAAGAGCCTGCCCATGCCCGCCGCCGCCACGACCGCCACGCCGACTCGCGATGCCGAGAGGGCCACGCCTCCGCCGATTCCTTGCCGGCCGCTGGGGCGGACGGGTTGCGAGGTCACGCAGTTCGCCCTGGGTGGCGAGGGGGTTTTGCGCACGTTCGGTCGGGAGTCGGAGGCCGTCGCGGTGATCCACCGGGCGCTCGACCTGGGCGTGAGCTACTGCGACACAGCGCCCGCCTACGCGGGGAGTCTCGACTACTACGGCGCCGCGCTGGGTGAGCGGCGGAAGGAGATTTTCCTCGCGTCGAAGACGCACGATCGGACCCGAGACGGCTCGCTCCGGCTGCTGGAGGAGAGCCTGAAGCGGCTCCGAACCGACCACCTCGATTTGTGGCAGCTCCACGACCTGCGCACGCCCGACGACCTCCGGAGGATCTTCGGCCGCGGAGGGGCGCTGGAGGCGCTGGTGGAGGCGAGGGAACAGGGGCTCGTCCGGTTCCTGGGGATCACGGGCCACCAGGACCCGGAGATTCTTCTCGACGCGATGGGCCGGTTCGACTTCGACACGGTGCTCGCGGCGATGAACGTCGCGGACGTGCATCGGCTCCCATTCTGCCGGACGGTGCTTCCCGAGGCGGCGCGTCGGGGGATGGGCGTGATTGGGATGAAGGTTTACGCCGCGGGGATGCTCCCGCGCGCCGGGCTACCGGCCGAGTCGGCGATGTCGTACGTGCTGAACCTTCCGGGCGTCTCGACGGTGGTGATCGGCTGCTCGACGGTTGAAGAGGTCGAGCAAAACGCCCGGATCGCCCGCGAGTTCCGGCCGATGGACCCGGCCGACGTCGAGGTCCTCGAACGGCGGACGGCGTCTCACGCGGCGGTCTTCACGTCGTACAAGCGGGCGTGAGCTTGCGCGATCGGCCTACCGACCGGTGCCGGCCGGACCGGGCTTTCTCGGTCCAGGCTGGGCTGCGGGGCCGGGGCGGATTGTTTCCACGATTCGATCCGCGAGGCGGACGTAAGTCTCCCGGTCCCCCGGCGCGTCGACCGGCAGGGTGAAGTTGACCGAGACCAGGCGGCGATCGTCGATTCTCACGACGGCCCAGCGAATGTTCGTGGATTGCTTTCGCCCTCTGGTCCCGTCTGGCACCTCGGCCTGCATCGTCTCGGAAACGAGGCGATCGGGATCGCCCTCGAGCTTTCTCCACACGATCGGCTTCTTGACGATTCCCTGGGCTTGCAGACGGTCGGAGAGCTGGCCCCTGTACGCCTCGAAATCGAGCACCGTCGGCAGCGGCACGACCTGCACATAGGCCAGGAAGTCGGGCGCGTTGCGGGTGAAGTTGTGCAGCCCGAGGTCCAGGACGCGGTCGGGCTCCTCGTGTGGATAGGTGTACATGAGCTCCGGAAGCTGGATCGTCGCGGCACCCTGGGCGAGCGAGAACGGCTTGTCGCGGAGTTCCAGGTGGCGGAACGGCGGCTCGATCTGGGTCCAGGTCCAGCTGGCCCGGATCGACTCCAGCTCCTCCTTGACGGAGTGTCCGGCCGTCACGCCCCCCATGACCAGGTACAGCCGCCCCTCGTGCATCGCGGCCAGGGCCTCCACCGGGCGGAGGGACGGGCCCCCGTTCTTCGCGACGATCCGAAGGGCACGCGTCCCTCCCATCGAGGTTGGGCGGCCGTCGACCTCGCCGTGGAAGCCGCGGGCGAGGCCCCGGGCTGCCTCGTCCAGGGAAGAGTCCACAGGCTTCGCGCATTCGACCATGATGATCGCCGTGGGCTTTCCCGGCCGAGAATCCGGGGCGATCCACCAGGCGATCGTCTTCCCCTTATCCCGCACCTGCTCGACCCACCCACTCGGCCCTCGAAACGCGACGCCGGCCGTGGGGTAGGGCGTCAACGGGATTTGGGGAGGCTCGGAGGCAATGACCGCCGAAAGCCCGAAGCTCGCCCACAGAATGACCCACGCCATGAAGATCCGCCTCATGAGACTCGCCCTCTCCGATCTCGTCCGATCGCGGCCCGCCTCAGCCATAATATCCGGCCTCGCGACGGGCTTCTCCGAGAATTTCGTGGGCCTCGAGCGCCCCGACCGGGCTCCCTTCTCAATCCTATCCCCGGGGAGTGAGAAGAAGACGGAGAGCGCCTTCGGCCTTGGCGAGTCGGTCGCGGAAGCCCTCGACCGTGTCCCAGGGCCATCGGAGTTCCTCTGTCGTGGCGGCCTCAAGGATATCCTGGTCCTTCTTCTGTTCGATTTGTGTCCACGCCTTGATGAAAGTGAGAAGCTGGGCGCCCGGCACGCCGTGGGCGAGCTGGAGGCGATGGGCGGGCAGTCGGTAGCAGGCGGGCTCCCATTCCTCTCGTGCCCATGCCGAAAGGAATTCCAGTTCGTTCTGCGTCAGTTTCATGGTGCGCGGTCCTCCACATAGATGTATCCGCGAAGGGCGCCGGGCATCATTCGGTCTTCGTCGATCCATCGCTCGGGCGTCATCGTCGGGTCCGGGGGGATTTTGCTGGCCTGGTCTACATTCGGAACCATCTCAGCGAGGAGATCGCGGATCTGGTGGCCGCAATCGGGATGTGGACAAGGTTTGGTGGGGCCACGGAGCCATTGAGCGTCGCCAGGATGATCGAAGGTTTTTTGGGTTTCACTCCTCGGGGCGGGCGATCCTCCCGGCCCATCAAAGAGCATCGCATATTCCCCGATATCCGGAAATCCTGCCACCTCCTCGAAACAGACGATCACTCATCGAAACTGGTCCATAAGGTCTCTCCTCAGGCCCGTTTGGTCGATCGGCCACGCGGCCCGGGCGTCGACGTGTTATGATCGTTGGTACACAATCCCTCCGTCCACCGCCCGATGACCAACCGATGAAGATTCTCGCACTCGATTTACAAGCGTTCGGGCCGTTCACGGGTGTCTCGCTGGACTTCTCCGGCGGTTCCGAGGGGTTGCACATCGTCTTCGGGCCGAACGAGGCCGGGAAATCCTCGGCGATGCGAGGACTCCGTCAGGCCCTTTTCGGATTTCCGAATCAGTCGCCCGACGACTTCCTGCACGATTACAAGAAGTTTCGGGTGGGATTCCGACTGCGGGACGACCACGGGAACGAACGCTCGTTCATCCGTCGGAAAGGACAAAAGAACCACTCACTGCTCGATCCCGACGGCTCGACCCTTCCGGAATCCGTTCTCGCCGGGTTCCTCGGCGGGCTCACCGAGGAGGAATTCACCCGCCAGTACGCACTCGATCACGAGGATCTGGTTTCGGGCGGGCGGACGATTCTGGAAGGTTCGGGCGAGCTTGGGCAGTTGCTCTTTCAGGCCGGCGGCGGGCTGAAGGATCTCATCGCCGTTCAGCGGCAGCTTGACCGCGAGCTCGAAGCGCTGTTCAAGCCGGCCGGCGTCCGGCCCCGGATCAACGAGACCCTTGGCCTCCTGAAAGAGGCCCGCAACCAGGTGCGTCAGGGAAGCCTTCCCAGCAGCGAATGGGCCGAGCACGACGCCGCGCATCGGCGGGCCTCGGAGGAACTGGCGAGAGTCGAGGAACAACTCGAATTGGTCCGGGCCGAGAAGATCCGGCTCGATCGGATCGCCGCCGCCTTGCCCATCCTCGCCCGACGCGACCAGGCCGAGGCCGATCTCTCAGCGCTCGGGGCGGTCGTCGACCTTTCCGAGGACTTCCCCGAAGCTCGCCGCCAGGCGGAAAGCCAGGTTGAGGCCGCCCGGATCGCTGAGTCGGCCGCGTTCCACGAGGTTGAGGAGATCGAGGCCCGCCTCGCCACCCTCGTCGTCGACGACGCGCTGCTCGACCGCGCTGACGCCGTGGAACGGCTCCGCGACGCCCTCGCCGGATACCGGAAAGCCGAGGCCGCCCTCCCCGGCGAGATCACCCATTTGCAGCGGATCGAGGACCAAATCCGCGAGATCCTCGCCGAGCTACGCGCCGAGGCGGCCACGCCCGAGACCGGCCTCAAACTCCTCGAAGCCGCCGAGGCCCTTCGTCTCACCTCCGCCATCAAGTCGCGAATCAAGAAGCTCAGTACCGATTTTCCCAGGCACGCCGCCGAGCACGATCACGCGATCGCCGAGGTCGCCACTCTCGAGGATCGGATCCGGTCCGACCAGGACGAGCTGGACCGGATCGGCGAGCCAGGCGACCCCGGCCCGATCGCCGAGGCGCTCCGGTCGGCGCGCGAACAGGGAGACCTCGACGGTCAGCTTGCCGAGGCCCGTCTCCGGTACGATCGCGATCAGGGCGAGGCCGACCGCGCCCTCCGCCGGCTCCCGCTCTGGTCCGGAACGCTCGACGAACTCGCGAGCCGCCCCTCACCCTCGTCCGAGACCATCGATCGCGCCGAGGCCGAACTCGCCGAGGCCGAGGCCGAATGCAGCCGGCTCCGGTTGGCCCGGGAGACGGCCGAGGCCGACGCCGAGTCCGCCACCGCCCGCCTCGACCAGATCCGGGAATCGGCCGGCGTCCTCCCCACCGAGGAGGACCTCGAAACCGCACGCAGCCGACGCGACCGGATCTGGCGGACCATCCGCGCCACCCTCGAATCCGGCGCCCCCCCCGCCCAGCCCCCGATCGAGGAGCCGGAAAACCCAACCGAAACGGAAACCGAAACCGGCCCCGGCTCCCTCGCCGCCACCCTCGAACGGGCGATCGCCCGAGCGGATGCCATCGCCGATCGCCTCCGTCGCGAGGCCGACCGCGTCGCCGCCCAGGCCGCCGCCCGCGCCGATCGCGACCGCGCGCGTCAGCGATCGTCATCGCTGGAAGGCCCGATCCAGGAGGCCGCCGCCCGGCTCGTCGAGATCCAGACCCGTTGGCAGTCCGCCTGGAATCCGATCGGAATCCCAGATCCACTCTCCCCTCGCGAAATGCGAGGATGGCTCCAGGCACGGTCCTTGATTGTGCAAAAAGCGGACGAGGCGCGCGGCCGAGGCGTCGAGGTCCGTTCACTCTTCGACCGGATCGCCGCGCATCGGCGGGCGATTCTCACCGCGATGGCCGGTCAGGCGGACGAGACCCATCGAGAAGAATTCGCCCGTTTTGCGGATGGTACGATTTCGACCGATTATGCCGACGGAATGGACGCAAACGAATGCGCCCCCCTTGGCCCGCTCCGCGACCGAGCGGAGGCGGTTGTGAACCGGATGGATCAGGCGAAGGCGCGCCGGGAGCATTTGATTCAGTCGATGGGAGAGTCGAGACGGAAGCTGGAGGCGGCGAGGGGCCGGGTGCGTGTGTCGCAGGAGCGACTGCGCGACTGGCGCGAGTCGTGGGGCCGGGCGGTCGCGCCGATCGGGCTGGCGCCGGAGTCGTCGCCCGAGCAGGCCGACGCGGTGATCGAGCAGATGGACGAGCTTTTGTCGAGGGTTCGCGAGGCGCGTCAGGCCGTGGATCGGATTGAGGGAGGGCGCCGGGAGGTTGAGCAGTTTGCCGGCGAGGTTCGGGCGCTCGACGACCTTCCCGGGGCAGGGGGGATGGTCGGGGCGGCCGAGCGGGCCCAGGATTGGATTCGCCGGCTGGCCCTGGCCCGGAAAGCGGCCGACGACCGCGAGGCGCTCGATCGTCGGCGGGACCAGCGTCGACGCGAGGGGGAGGACGCCAGGGTCCGCCGCGAGGCCGCCACGGTCCGGCTCGAGGCGATGGTTCGCGAGGCGGGAGTGAGAGCGGTCGAGGAGTTGCCGTCCGCCGAGCGGGCCTCGACCGCGGCGCGATCCCTGCGCGACCGGATTCGAGACCTCGACGGCCAGCTTGGCGGGCTCTGCGGAGCCGAATCGATTGCGGCGTTCCGGGCGTTGTGCGTCTCGGTCGATGCCGACCGCCTGCCAGGCCGGATCGAGGCGATCGCCGCCGAGGTCGCCCAGCTCTCGGACGCTCGCGACAAGCTGATCGACGAGCGAGCCCGCCGGCGGACCGAGCTGGCCCGGATGAACGGCGAGGGACCGGCCGCCGAGGCCAACGAACAGTTCGAGGCCCTGCGATCGCGGCTCTCGGGCGAGGTCGAGGAATACGCGAGGCTTCGCCTCGCCGCCGTCGTCCTGCGCGAGGCCATCGAAAGCTATCGAGCGAAGGTTCAGGGTCCGGTTCTGGAGCGAGCCGGCACCCTCTTCACGGCGCTAACCCTGGGCTCGTTTCGCGGTCTTCAGATCGACGAGACCGATCCCGAGCGGCCCTCGCTGGCCGCCCTTCGCCCGGCCGGCGAGGAACCGCCGATCGTCGGCATTCGCGGCCTGAGCCTCGGGACCGCCGACCAGCTCTACCTGGCCCTTCGCCTCGCCGGCCTGGAGACGGCCCTCGACGCCCGAGGCCCCGTCCCGCTCGTCGCCGATGACCTGCTGATCCAGTTCGACGAGCGACGAACCACCGCCGCCCTGAACGCCCTCGCCACTCTCGCCCGGCGTGCTCAGGTACTTTTGTTCACCCATCATGAGCATGTCTGCGAATGCGCGCGATCGGCCGTTTCGGGCGATCAACTCTTTATTCATTGTCTCCACGGCCGATCAGGCTGACCGGAGCCCGATTTCCGGCCGTACACTCCCGACCCAAATCGAGCATGCAAGGTAGCGCGGTATCTGGCATCAATCGGACGGGATCGAGTCGATCGGTGGCGGATGGGAACGGAACGGGCGGGGGAGCGTCGAGCACTTGTCCGTGCAATCAGGCATATTGCACGGAATCGTTTCAAAAAAACCAACCGTTTTTGGAAATCCGACGGGGGTAGGCGCTTGACGTGCGGGGGGTTGACGATAGGATAAGACATTTATTAAAGGCGACGCGAGCCTCCTAAAATTCCGGATAGCATCGGATTCTGACGGGAACTTCCCCACGATTTCGATGCGCCCGTGAGAGCATGGTGCGGATCGGGCCTGGGATTTGCGGCCTGCCGCTGGTCCCGGCCGGAACCGAATTTTCACGCGAGAGATCGCGGCCTTGGTTTTGGGTTTGAGGTTTGAGTTTGAGTTTGGCTTCGGGTTGGGTCGGGATGGAATGGGACGTGTTCGAAACGATCGATGTCCGCGGGAACGGGCATCGTGATGTCCAGGGGAACGGGCATCCGGTTGCGAGTGTCGAGGGAACGAGTTCCGGGAAGAGGTCCGGCGGGCTCCACCACACCACACGAGCCAGGCCGGGTCGGCGAAAACAAGGGTAAACCTCATGGAATTGTCAAAGCGGATCCGCGATCTTCGATACGCGAAGGGCTGGGGCCCGGATGAGCTGGCCAGCCGGGCCAAGATTTCGCGAACGGCCCTGTATCAAATTGAGCGGGGCAACACGAGCAAACCCCAGGCGGGAACCCTGCGGCGGATCTCGCGGGCGCTGGGCGTTCCGCTGGAAGTTTTGCTGGACATGGAGCCGCTGACCCACCACGAACACCCGGCCGCCGAGTCGGGCTCGGGCCTGGGCGCGATCGCCCCGGCGCCGACGTTTGGCGGAACCTTCCCCGGCCGGCCCGCCTCCACCGACCGCGCCGAAGAGTTGCTGGAGAAGTTCCGTCGCCTGCTCGCCTCGCCGCTGGCCGAGGGCGTCGCCCGGATCGTCGAGGAATCGTTCCGACTCCTCCCGATCATCCCGCCGCCCGTCGTCGGCGAGCCGGCCAGCTACGCGCCAGCCAACGAGATCGAGGCCCCTCCTCGTCGGACCCGCACCCCTCGGGCCCGGGCGGCTTCGAGTAGTCAGTGATTGTGTCAATTGTCATTTGTAGGAGCCGGCTCCAGCCAGCGATCGGCGCGACACCTTGGGCTTCGGCCGAGTCGATCTTATGTAGGAGCCGGCTCCAGCCGGCGATCGGCGCGACACCTTGGAGCTTCGAGCGGGTCGATCTTATGTAGGAGCCGGCTCCAGCCGGCGATCGGCGCGACACCTTGGGCTTCGAGCGGGTCGGGAGCTGGAGCTCCCTCCTACAAAAAGACGATCGATTCCTCTCTACAAAATGATGATCGGTTCGGCCTCGCCTCTCAAACCCCCTGACGGGTCAGAGCCCGAACCGAACTCGGAACTCCGACCACGCGCGCGCTGGCCGCTACAAGCTGGAAAACCACTCACGCAGCAAAGCAGGAAGTTCCGCGGAGAACTTGCTGCGCGGCAGGGCGAGCTGACAGCCGGCGGCCCTGGCGGCGGCGAGTCGGTCGGCGTCGACATGGGGGCCGACCGCAATCAGGTGGGTCGAATCACCGGCGAGGCGCCGGTATTCGGCCAGAGACTCGGGCGAGGCGGACTCACCGGCCGTCAGGTCAACGACGATCACGGCCGGGTGCCAGCGTTCGATCAGGGTGCGCGCCGACTCGCGATCGGCCGCGGTCCGCATCCGATGCCCGATCGCCTCGGCGGTTCCCGTCACCTTTGAGGTAAACATCAGGTCGCGGGCGATCACCAGGCCGGTCGGGGTGGGGTCGTTACTCTTCGATTCCATCGGCGATCAGTCCTTGCGCTGCGGCTGGGCCAAATAGCGATCCGCTTCGGGGCGTTGCGGCCCCGCGTTCTCATGCTGCCATCTCGGTCGGATCGTCCGCAAGCCGTATTTGTAATTGATAATTGGTAATTTGTAATTTGTAATTGGTAATTGGCATGGTGCGCTCAGCCGTCGCCATGTCGGGCTTCGCTCTGGTCGACATGCAGCCGCTACGTGTCGGATCCCAATCCAGCGTTGGAGTACGGCAACCGATTACCAATTACCAATTACAAAGATCAAAGAACAAAGAACTAAAGGGCCACTGTCACCGTCTTGTGCTCGGTGTAGTTGTCGAGGGCCTTCTCGCCCAGCTCTCGGCCGAGGCCGCTGGCCTTGAAGCCGCCGAAGGGAGCCGCCGCGTCAAAGACGTCGTAGCAGTTCACCCAGACCGTCCCGGCGCGGATCTGGTCGGCGATCGCGTGGGCCTTCTTCACGTCGCGCGTCCAGACCGCCGCGGCCAGGCCGTAATCGGTCGTGTTCGCCCGGTTGACCACCTCGTCGACGTCCTTGAACCGGAGAACCTGCATCACCGGTCCGAAAATCTCCTCGGTGGCGATGGTCATCTCGTCCTTCACGTCGGCAAAGACGGTCGGCCGGATGAAATACCCCTTCGACCCAAACCGCTCGCCACCAGCGACACAACGCGCTCCCTGCTCCTTGCCCGAGTCGATGTAGCCCATCACCCGGTCGAACTGGACCTGGTCGACCTGCGGGCCCTGCTCGGTCTCAGGGTCGAACGGGTCGCCGAGCTTGCGCTTCTCGGTCGCCGCGGCGAGGCGCTCGACCATCTGGTCGTAGACCCTGTCCTCAACGAGCAGCCGACTCCCGGCGCAGCAGCACTGGCCCTGGTTGAGAAACAGGCCGAGCATGGCGCCGTCGACGGCGGCGTCGAGGTCGGCGTCGGCGAAGACGATGTTGGGGCTCTTGCCGCCCAGCTCCAGCGTGACCCGCTTGAGGGTCTCAGCAGCACCCTTCATGATGATCCGGCCAATCTCGGTCGAGCCGGTGAAGGCGACCTTGTCGACGCCCGGGTGCGCCACGACCGCGGCGCCGGCGGTTTCGCCGAAGCCGGGGACGATGTTGATCACGCCGGCGGGGAATCCGGCCTCCATCGCCAGCTCGCCCATTCGGAGGGCGGTCAGCGGGGTCTGCTCGGCGGGCTTTAGCACGATCGTGCATCCCGCCGCCAGCGCAGGGCCCCACTTCCAGGCGACCATCAGCATCGGGAAGTTCCAGGGGATGATCTGCCCGGCGACACCCACCGGCTCGCGTCGGCTGTAGCAGAAGTACCGGCCGCGGACCGGGATCGTCTGGCCGTGGATCTTGTCGGCCCATCCGGCGTAGTAGCGGAGGCAGTCGACCACCAGCGGAAGGTCGCCGTGTCGGCTCTCGCGGATCGGCTTGCCGTTGTCGAGCGTTTCCAGGGCGGCCAGCTCGTCGATGTTCGCCTCGATGAGATCGGCGAGCTTGTAGAGCATCCGGCCTCGGTCGCGGGCATCGGCCTTGCGCCAGGGGCCGGAGTCAAAAGCCCTTCGCGCGGCGCGGACGGCCAGGTCGACGTCGGCGGCGTCGCCCTCGGCGACCTCGGCGATGATTTCCTCGGTGGCCGGGTTGACGGTGGCGAAG
>DAIDKV010000142.1 GCA_027449865.1 Planctomycetales bacterium | reverse complement strand
CAGGCCGGCACGGTCATCGCGTCGGGCCAACGCGGCCCGATCGCTAAAATCGACCTGGGACGACGCGTCCAGACCGTTCGCCGGCGCATCATCTCATGCCGAGCGGCGTCCTTGAAGATGTGGTTCACCGGACGGACACGAATCGGGTGGTCGCCGAGGGCCTGAGCCGGGCCGACGCCGTCGAGGCGATTCGCCGTGCATCGGGCCGACCGGCGCGGGGGAAGGGCAGGGGGGCGCGTCGGCCGACGACGCGGGTCTTCCGCCGTGCGGTCGGCTGCACGGTGACGGTCGAGAACGTCCGTGGCCTCGACCCCGCGATGATCCGTGCCGACCTGGCCGAGGCGATGGCCCGCCTGGACGCCGAGGCCGGGGAGCAGGCCGCCTGACCCGAGGCGGTTCCCCGTCCAGGCGGCCGAGGATGGACCCGGTGCGTTTGTCCGGCCCGGCGCGGTTCCGGTCGGGGTGCCGCGGGAGCACGTGGCGCGGCGGCTGTCGGGCGGCCCGACCGACCGGTCCGATGGGGTGCGGATGCCGATCGGGACCGTCGGACAATCGTCAATAAGGCGATACATTCCCTTTTCACCCCTTTGCTCCCGTTTTCGTGTGCGATTTCGTGTATGTATCTCCGGTGCCCAAGTGGGCGTATCTTCCTATCCGTCGACGGGCGGGGCCTGGGAGCCCCCAGGGGATTCCGCTGCCTCTTGGTTCTCTGGCGCTTCGAATAGCTGAAAGCGGACGCCATCGCGCTCGCCAGATACGACGGGTTTCATAGGTTGGAGCGAAGCAAATTCATGTATTATAGTTCCTATAGATCGATTGTTCATTCGGTCGAACACTCCTTGAGGTCCGCGGTAGTGAAGATAATGAATATATATATCGTTGACTTGTCGGCGGATGTCGCGCGGCACTTGCGACAGGAGTTGGTTCTTGGCCTTGGCAAAGTCATCCACCGATGCCGATGCGCACGTCAGGACCAAGTCGTTGTAATCTTCCATCTCGTGTTCTCCCGGTTCGTATCGCCCATTCGGTTGTCAAGGCCGCCACCGATACTCACGCCTCGCTTTTCGGATCAGGGTACACGGGCCAAGCCAGCGACTTCCAGAGGTTTACCGGCTTGCATCTCGACCGACTGGCCTGCGTCCCCGTTTCCCTTTCCCGTTTCCCCTTCTCCCCTGAGAGCCGGACAGCGGCGGCCGATCTCATTCCACGGGGAAGGGCCAGGCCAGGGCGTCTGGTGCCCGATCGAAGAGGGTTTTCAGCTCGTCGTAGGCATGCCGCTGTCGCTTCATTTCAGCCCAGACGGTCGCCTGAGGCGCCGCACAGATCGCATCCTTGATTTCTTTAGCCTTGGGCGCATTCCCAGCCGAGATCTGATCGTCGTAGTCGCGCAGGAGGGCACGATACCAGCTGAAGGATGCCCTTCGGACCGTCTTAAGGAATTCTCGCTCGTTGAGGCGAAGCACCTCGAGTGTGTACTTCGCCCGATCGTGATCCACGCTTCCGGAAGGAGAGATGTTCACAAACTCGAAGGTGTTGGCGAGGTCCAACATGAAGTAGTTGAGCGGGTTCTCCGCCCTGGGGTTGATCAGCGCGGGCTTGCCCTTCTTTGGGGGCCGGACCGAGTCACCATGGCGACGAGTGACATCGACGATGAGGCCTCTCGATATGACTGAGAATCGATTATTCTTCGGCCCGTTGCATGGCCCGCAGGCGTAGAGATAGTTTTCCCAGGCAAAAACAGCCTCGGGATAGAGATCCTTGGGGCGGAAGTGCTCGACCTCATCGGCCGGAGCATCCTCACAGTACATGCACCGCCCCACGCCGAAGCACATCTCCTGAAGGGTCTTGCGAACCGACTTGAATGCAGCGTTCGTGGATCGGTTATGCGTTGAGAAGAGCGACTTCGCCGCCTCGACCCGGGCCGAATAGTTGGGCCTGGTATCGACGGAAGCCTGGTATTGCTTCAGCCGCTGCGCCGCGGCCTTCGGCAGAGCCTTGCTGGGCACTGGGATCATCGGTCTCATTCCAACGAAAAAGCCTCGGTCGGCATGGTGGCGCGGAGCTTGTCTCGCTCCCTTTTCTCCATCGTGGTGAGCCCGGTACGGACTTCTTTAACATTCAACTCTGCCAGCCGTCTACTCATGGCCTTCGATTTCTCGGAGCGGGTGATGTCCGGGCCGAAGACCTCGGTGCCATAAGCATCCAGGACGTTTCCGTAGAGTAATCGCTGAAGCGGCGTCCCCTCAACCATACCACCGATCTCATCGACCCCGGGCAGTGGTAACCGGAAGACAGTGCCCACATCGGCGGCCTGACAAATCAGGGGGCTGTGGGTTGTCACCAGAAACTGAATGTTCGGGAAGTGGTGGCGAAACCATGGCCCAATACGGCGTTGCCAGGTCGGATGAAGGTGGACGTCGATTTCATCGATCAGAACAATCCCCTCGCAGATGACCTTACCCGGATCATCCTCGTCGAATACGGCATCCTCGCCGTAGGTGATGGAGAGCTGCCGAATCAGCTCGAACGTCAGGCTGAGAATGGATCGGTAACCGTCGCTGAGCTCCTCGATCCTAACCTCCTTGTCGTTTCCGTCTCGGAAAACGACCCGCTTGGAGGAAATCTCCATGAGCTGGGCCTGGAAAGGGAGGAAGTTTGGTTGGTTGATAAACCGAGTGATCCGTTCGAGGAAGCCTTCCCGGGCACGGTGCTTTTTCTCCTTTTCCTCAAGCTGCTTGAACTTCAGGTCCTGTAACCATTCCAGGCAGTCGGTTAATGCGACCCGTTCATCGAAGATGGAGAGAAGCCGGGCGAGCTTGGGCAGACGCCGGGAGAGTCGCTCGAACTCGACATCGCCTCCTGTCAATCGGCGGAAGGGACCATATGCGGCGCAAAACCATCCTCGGCCGGAGCCCCAGACGGGGCTGTCTCTATCTTCGCCGGGGCCGACCGACCAGAACAGGCCCGTCGTATTCGAGTCAAACCCAGGGATAACGGCAAAGCTCAGGTGAATGTTGTGATCGTTGTAATTCCTGGCTCTCCCCGCCTCCTTCTCAGTCAGCTTGTCAATCTTGCGATTCCGCTCAATCGCTATCTCGATCGCGCCGCGAGGCTCGCCTTTTCTCAGCCAATCGTCCCATGACTGCCGTAAACCGGCCGCCTCGTTCGGGCCGATCATCGCCAGAGCCACGGAGCGAAGGAAAGTCGACTTGCCAGAGCCGTTGTCGCCTACAATCACATGCCAACCCGCCGGCGACACCGAGTCTGGCAGAGACCATGTGATCGAACCAACAGAGCGAACATGCTCGATATGTATATTTTTAATGTACATTCGTTATAGATAACAATTGACGAATACAAGGAATGCGATCGATACCGGCATGGGGTGTTTGAAGCCCCCACTCCCAGGGGACTATAACCGACATCCTGGCATCATGCAATCCTTGGCGAGCCTGCACACCGTGCTTTGGGATTTTTCCCGATGTCAAGCCTCGACTCGCCGCACCCGACATTGCTTCACCAGGTCGTCAACGCCTGGGCTAGTCCTTGCGGCTCCCGGTCCAGGAGATGGCGATCGAGGCCGCCGTCGCGGGCGCCGCTTCCAAATAATCCACGCGTATTCATTGATCCTGGAGTCGGCCCAAATGTTGATCGCAACCGCTTGAATCTAATTGACTTGAGCTTATATCCATGAAATTTCGAAATGCCAACGATTCCTCTCATCAGTTCTCCGAAAGGAATTCTTTGCCTGTCGCCAAATTCTTCCTATTTTCTCTGAATTTCCTTGACTCACGTCTCCTCTCCGTGCATTCCTAGCATGTGTAGGGGGGTGATTCGACGGTCGGGGGTGGGTGGATCTCTCCGTCGGGGCTCGTGTTTGGCGGGGGCTCTCCCGGCGCCCGAAGAGGCGATGTGCGCGTCGGTCGATCCCGGCGGGATCGGCCCGAATTCACCCGGCCCTTCCCCGGTTCGCGACGAGGAGGACCGATCGACGACCGTCCCCTCGCCGCTCCGGGCCATTGGCGAGATGGCCCCGGATTGTGGACGCCATGGGCGGCCATCGGGGACGTTTCGTCTCGGTTGCCTCTACTCCCGAGAGGAGCACCTTTGATGAAGCGCTTTCCCATCGTCTGGTCGCGCGAGTCCAGGTCCGGCCCCGCTTCGTCCCGCCGCGCCCGATCCGGGCGTCCGGCCCGCCCCCAATCCGAGCGGCTGGAGGCCAGAACCGTTCTTTCCACGACGTACATCCTGCCGATGCTGAACCACACCCTTCTCAACCCGGCGCGTTTCTCGATCTACGTCGACGGCTTCAGCACGGCCAGCAGCCTCTCGCTCCAGCCCAGCGCGAACACCCACACGCTGACCTTCCAGAACGCTGGCACCAACGTTTTGAGCTACCAGCTTGGCCAGGGCGCGGGAAAATACTCCCGGGTCGCGTTCAATGCGTCGCAGTCGATCGACGGAGCCCGCATCTACTTCTTCGTCGTGCCGCATGGGCAGGCGCCTCCATCGTTCCCGACCAGCGACCCCCAGCCGACAAATCCCCCCGCCTACCCGTATCTCACCACCTACATCGAGCTGACGAACCCGACGACCGGGGCCCCACCGACGGTGGACATCTCGACCGTCGACGGCTTTAGCTTCCCGGCGACGCTGAAGCTCAACAACAGGCTGGGGACGACCGGCCAGCCGCTTTCGAGCAAGTACGTCAACCGCGCGACGATCCTTCGGGAGTTCAACCAGTTCATGAACAACGCCGCCTCGGCGGGAGGCGCGAACTACCTGCCGCTGAAGCTACCCCGGAGCTCGGCCGCGGCCCACCAGTCGCAGGGACTTTTAAATCCGTACCTTTACCTTGCCGAGCCCATCGCGGGCGGATCGCTGCCAGTCAACGTTTCCAGCCCGCTGAACAGCGTCTTCGACACCGCTCTCAACACGCTCTTCAGCTCCAGCGGCTGGAGCCTCAAGGGCTCCGATGGCAACCTCTACACCGCCACGGCAGGCACCTATCAGTACAGCACCTTGACGAACCCATCCACGGGCAACAAGCTGATGCTCCCCGGCATCCAGCTCTCCGGGGGCGGGAACACGTTCGACGTCTTCAACCCGGTCGGGGTGAACACCTATGTAGGCGCCGACGGCCTGCCAATCCTGGCCACCAGCGTCCCCGGGAATCTCAACGAGCTCACCCTCACCAACCCGCCCGCCTCGAGCGCCCTGGCGGTCGGGACGTACGTTTTCGGAACGGGTTTCAATCAGTCGAACGGTTCAGCCTCGGCGTACATCACCTCGGTCTCGACGTCGAATAACCAGGAGGTCGTCACGCTCAACCAGGCGCTGGCCGGTTCGATCACGAACTTCCAGGTGGCCTTCTCGCAGATTCCTTACCTGCAAATCCTCCAGTTGACGCCGGGCGAAATGGTCTTCGGCAACACGGGCTTCTTCGCCGACGGGACACTCCAGGGATACGACTCGATGAGCACGGCCGGCGAAACGCTGGGCAACCTGGAGAACCAGATTGTCTCGGCGTTCAACCGGGGCGTGGCGGTCGCCCCGGGCGCGCTGGCGCCCTCGACCACGGGCAACACAACCCAGTACTGGGGGACCGAGACGAACTGGTATCCGACCGGCCAGCCTCAGAATCTGTTCTCGTGGTTCCTCCACACCGCGACGATCCACGGAACGCCGATCTTCCTGCGTCCACCAGGCGCGGTCACGGAGAACCAGGGCCACCTGATGGGGATGGCCTACGGCTTTGGCTACGACGAGAACCCGGGCCCCGTCCCACCGGCTCCGGCGAACCAGCCGGAAGTTCCCTCGAAGTTCGACCCGGTCCCCGCTGGGACCACCCGGATCACGATCACCCTGGATCCCTGGTCGAAACTTTGATCCGACGACTCGACGCGCCCCCACTTCACCGCGGGCGCGGCTCACGCAAGAACTCCAGGCCGACGCCTCACCCCCGTCGGCCCGGAGACCTCAAGGAAAGGAATCACGCCGGTCCGCCGCTTCGGAGAATGGGAATGCGATGAAACGAGAAAATGAAAGCTCAGCAACCTGTCAGGTGCTTCGGGGCCGTGTGGGGAGATAAGAAATCCTGGGTAGCGCAAACAGGGACGGGGGAGCGTAAACATTTACACTTATAGACTCTTACACATACATAACTCTCTGTGTCTCTGTTTCCCCTTCCCAGAACCCAATGCTTGCCAATCCGTTGATGTCTCACAAAATCCCGCTCAAAGATTGCGAACATGGGTGGGCCCATGGGAAGATAGGATAGGGCTAGCGATCGAAGGCCCTTCCGCATAAGGTTATAGAGGAATGAGATTTTACCGTCACATCGATACACCATGGCAGGTCATCGCATTGGGAGCGATATTCTCCCTATGGCTAGGCCACACTGGGTTGCTTATCGTCGCTCATGGAGATCTCGAGACCTATCTCCACGAAGCCATCAGGCACAGCAGGCAAGATGCCTTCTCCGACTTGAATCGAGTGTCCGCCCTCTTCTGGGTGGTCCATTCGTCCCTGGCTCTAACGGCGGTTGTGGCGGCCAGGTCTTGCCGATCAGATGTACTCGCCGTTCTTCTGATTGGGCCAGCTATCGGGCTGGCGATCAGCGTGCCCTGCCAACAATGGGAAGATCCAAATTGGGCTCAGTTTGTCGGGATCTGCTTGATCGGCTGGCTGGCTAGCACGACTGTGTGTTGTGTTTATTTGTTTATAAAACGCATTGGGAGAGCGACGGGGATGGCCTGCGGGTTTGGCTCCGACGAGAACCCGGGCCCAGTCCCGCCGGCACCGACGGATAACGGATCAGGAACCTTTGTTCAAGGTGCCTGACCCTTTTTCGTCATTTCCGAGAGCACGAATCCCCGTCGTGATGTTCCGGGACGGTCGCCGGGCGACCATTGTCGGCGGGGCCGAGACCCAGAAAAAACGGGACCGCCGCCCTCACCCATTCGGTCGCGTCGGGGTAACCAGACGCCGAGTCGCCAAAGCAGCTTCGGAGCATCTCGGTGTCGATGATCCCCGGGTTCACCGGAACGGCCGCCATCCCGTGGGGAAGCTCCTGCGCCAGGGCCCGGGTGAGTCCCTCGATCGCCCACTTGCTCGCGCAGTACGGCGCGACCTCGGGCGAGGTCGACCGCCCCCATCCCGAGCTCAGGTTAACGACCACACCCGATCCGCGTTCCACCATCGCCGGGACGAAATGACGGATCACATTGGCAACACCTTTGATGTTCACGTCGATCACCCGATCGAAATCCTCGGCCGGAACTTCCCAGAGCCGGGCGTTGCGGTTGATGATCGCGGCGTTGTTGATCAGCAGGTCGGGCGGGCCGTGCTCGGCGACGACTCGACCCGCCCACGCCTTCACTGAATGGTCGTGGGTGACGTCCAGCTCGGCGAGGTCGTGGGGATGACCCAGCTCCCGGCGCAGGTGGCCGATGGCCTCGGCGGTTCGTCCGCAGCCGACGACCCTGTGGCCAGCCCTCGCCATTCCCTCGGCCAGTGCCCGGCCGAGCCCTCGCGTGACCCCGGTGATGACCACCAATCGGCCACCAGATGGCCCCTTCGCCCTCGCCATGCGTCCGTCCTCCCGGCCTGCATTTTTCGATGGTTTCGACCAAGGCCCCATCTTAATCGATCGGCTGGCTCGGGGCTTCATTACGCCGGCGGGATCCCTCGGCGGGCCTCGTCGAGCCGTGCCACGAAGGCCGCGTGATCGGCGCCCGCGCAACCAAGGTCGACCACCTCGCGGAGCCGTCGCGTATCGCCTCGGAGCAGGGCGTCCGGGTCGAGCCAGAGGCCGGGAAAGGCCTCCGATCGGTAGAGACCGTCGGGACCGGGCGTTCGCTCCTCGAATCGTCCGTCGCGCAGGACGAACCAGTAGACCGCGTCGGGCTCGAGCGCCCGGACGACATATTCCAGAACCCCGGCTCGTTCGTAGTCGCGCCGCTTCGGGCCAAGGTCGATATACCGGGATGCGTGCGCAATCTCGGCGACCAGTTCGGGGGCGCCCGTGAGTATCCCGTCAACGTCCTGGGTCCGGCCGCCGTACTCGGGGAGGATGCGGAGGATTGCATCGGGCTGGGGCTCGCCGGTCCGGCCGAGCGCCGTTGAGGCGTTGTCAAGGACCTCGACCCCGAGCGTGTTTTCCTGGTACGAGACAAGCCAGGAAACGGTCGGGACGTGCGCCCGGCCGTGCGGGACGCCGACTGGACTGGGCATGTGGACGACTCCATCGATCAGTTCCGCCCGGGTGCCGGGCGGCATCGCCCGGTAGCGTGCGTGGAACGTCGGCTGGTCCATCCGATCCCCGGCGGCCAGCAGCGGCGGGGCCAGCTCGGCCTGGAATTCCTTCCCAGATGCGGGATCCATCGTCGTGGATCGATCGGGCATGGCAAGCAGACCTCCAGGATCGAGGGCGTCGGAGCGATTCTTCCATGCTAAGGCCACTCGCCCGGACCGACTAGGCCGGACGAACAACGTGCCAGGAACCTTTAATGAAGGAAAGTGCCGGATCCCTTTTCATCGCCTCCGTGAGCACGAATCCCCGTCGTGATGTTCCGGGACGGTCGCCGGGCGGCCCGTGCTCGGCGACGACTCGACCCGCCCACGCCTTCACTGAATGGTCGTGGGTGACGTCCAGCTCGGCGAGGTCGTGGGGATGTCCCAGCTCCCGGCGCAGGTGGCCGATGGCCTCGGCGGTTCGTCCGCAGCCGACGACCCAGTGGCCAGCCCTCGCCATTCCCTCGGCCAGTGCCCGGCCGAGCCCTCGCGTGACCCCGGTGATGACCACCGATCGGCCATCGGATGGCCCCTTCGCCCTCGCCATGCGTCCGTCCTCCTGGCCTGCATTTTTCGATGGTTTCGACCAAGGCCCCATCTTAATCGATCGGCTGGCTCGGGGCTTCATTACGCCGGCGGGATCCCTCGGCGAGCCTCGTCGAGTCGTGCCACGAAGGCCGCGTGATCGGCGCCCGCGCAGCCGAGGTCGACCACCTCGCGGAGCCGTCGTCGGTCGCCTCGGAGCAGGGCGTTTGGGTCGAGCCAGAGGCCGGGAAAAGCCTCGGATCGGTAGAGACCGTCCGGACCGGGCGTTCGCTCCTCGAATCGTCCGTCGCGCAGGACGAACCAGTAGACCGCGTCGGGCTCGAGCGCCCGGACGACATATTCCAGAACCCCGGCTCGTTCGTAGTCGCGCCGCTTCGGGCCAAGGTCGACGTACCGGGATGCGTGCGCGATCTCGGCGACCAGTTCGGGGGCGCCGACAAGCATCCGATCGATCACGCGAGTCCGGCCACCGAACTCCGGGAGAATCCGGAGGATCGCATCGGGTTGGGGCTCGTTCCCTGGACCCAGGATCGCGGTGGCGTTGTCCAGGACCTGCAACCCGGTGGTCTGCTCGGCGAAGTGGTCGAGCCAGAGAATCGTTGGAACGTGGGCGCTCGCGTGATCGGGTCCGACGGGACTGGGCATGTGGACGACTCCATCGATCAACTCGGCCCGGGTGCCGGGCGGCATCGCCCGGTAGCGTGCGTGGAACGTCGGCTGGTCCATCCGATCCCCGGCGACCAGCATCGGCGGGGCCAGCTCGGCCTGGAATTCCTTCCCAGATGCGGGATCCATCGTCGTGGATCGATCGGGCATGGCAAGCAGACCTCCAGGATCGAGGGCGTCGGATCGATTCTTCCATGCTAAGGCCACTCGCCCGGACCGACTAGGCCGGACGGCCCAAACCGGATACGATCGAGGCCGCATCCGGTCGACCGACCGAGCCTGTCTCCCGACGAACGAGCGGAGCCCCGTTGATGGCCAATGTCGACGCCGACCGCAACCTGATCTTCGGAATTCTGGCGTTCCAGATGGACTTCCTCTCGCGAGACGCCCTGATCGCGGGGCTGAACGCCTGGGTCCTGAAAAAATCGAGTCCACTCGGGCGAGTGCTGGTCGAGCAGGGGTCGCTGGCCGAGGACGAACGCGCGCTGATCGAGGCCGTGGTGTGCAAGCACCTGGAGAAGCATCGGGGCGACCCGGAAGAGAGCCTCTCGGCCGTTAGCCGGACCCGAGCGGCGCCCGACGGGCTGGCCGCCTCCGTGCTCGACCCCGAGCTGCGCGCCAGCCTCTCGCGGATTTCCCCCGGGACGGTCGAGGACCCGGAACGGACCTGCACGTTCGCCGCGCCGCCGTCGAAGGAGGACGGCGACCCGACCGCCCGGTTCTGGATTCTCCGGGACCACGCCGAGGGAGGCCTGGGACGCGTCTACGTGGCGACCGATCGCGAGCTCAACCGTCAGGTGGCGCTGAAGCAGATCAAGGAGGATCGAGCCGACTTCCAGGCCGACCGCGACCGATTTGTCTTCGAGGCCCAGGTGACCGGCGGGCTGGAGCATCCGGGGATCGTCCCGGTCTACGCGATGGGTCGATACCCCGACGGCCGGCCCTACTACGCGATGCGGTTCATCCAGGGGGAAGCCCTCAAAACGGCGATTCATCGCCTGCACGTCAATCCCGAGGGCGGGCCGATGGGCCTGCGCGGGCTGATCGGCCGGCTGATCGCCGTTTGCAACGCGGTCGCCTACGCGCATAGCCGGGGAGTGATCCATCGGGATATCAAGCCGAGCAATATCATGCTCGGCCGGTACGGCGAGACGCTGCTGGTGGACTGGGGACTCGCCAAGGCGATCGGCCGGCCGGATGCGGAGGCGACAGAGTACGACGAGGAGGAACTTCGTCCGTCGTCGAGCGGCGGCTCGGGGACGCTCCCCGGCTACCCGATGGGGACCCCGCAATACATGAGTCCCGAGCAGGCGATGGGCCGATTGGGGACGGTCGGGATCGCCAGCGACATCTTCGGCCTGGGCGCGACGCTCCATTGCATTCTCACGGGCCGGCCGCCGCTCGATCCCGCCCCGCCCGGCGCGGAGGCCGACGCCGCGAGCGTGCCAGGCCCCCGCGACGCCGAACTCGATCACCCCGAGGTTCCGCGACCGCTGGCCGCCGTGGCGCGGAAGGCGATGGCGAAGCGTCCGGAAGATCGATACCGCTCAGCGCTGGAATTGGCCGCCGACCTCGAGCGATGGCTGGCCGACGAGCCGGTCTCGGCGCATCGCGAGCCGGTCTCCACCCGCGCCGGACGTTGGATTCGCCGCCACCGAACGTCCGTGGCCGCCGCCGGGGCGCTGCTGCTCGCCACGGTCGTCGGGCTGGCGATCAACAACACGATCGTCCGCACCGAGCGCGACGCCGCCCGCCTGGCCGAGCGCACGGCCGAGCTGGCGCGGGCCCGAGAGGCCCGGGCGCGTGCCGATGCCGAGGCCAATCTTCTGCTCGCGCGCCGCGCCGCCGACCGGATGCTCCGGCGGGTCGCCGAGGAGAAGCTGCCGAACATCCCCGAGCTGGCCGTTCTTCGGAAGGATCTGGCCCACGAGGGGCTGGAGTTCGCCCGCGTCTTCCTCCGCCAAAATCCCGACGACCCCTCGGTGCGTCGCGAGACCGCGCTGACCCTTCGACAGGTCGCCAACATCGAGCAGATCACCGGCGACCTCACCGCCGCGCTCGGTCACTTCGACGAGGCCGAGGTTCTCTATCGGGGCCTGATTCTCGACTACCCCGACGATCCGATCCATGCGGATTTACTGGCTCAATTCCTGGTGGATATTTCCGGAGCGCTTCGCGAGGCCGGTCAGACCCGCGAGGCGACAGTGCGTCTGGAACGCGCCCAGGCGATCGCGCGCGAGCAGTACGAGGCCCACCCCAGGAGCCCCTCGGGACGCCGGACGCTCGCCTTTGTTCAGTCGGCGTACAGTCAACATCTCGCGCGTGAGGGACGAGACGGCGACGCCCTCTCGCGGGCCGACGAGGCTGTTGGCCTGTTCGACGACTTGCAGGCGATCCCAGAAGGCGGGTCGCCGATCGACCCGCTTTTGCTCCTGATGGCGATGGTCGAACGGATTCCGCTCCAGCGTGAGGCGGGCCGATGGACCGAGGCGACCGCCGCTCTCGATCGCTCGATCGCGCTGGCGCGGTCGATCGCCGATCGCGAGACCATTGGAACCGACGCCCGCTATTACCTCGCGGTCGCCCTCCGCGAGCGTGCGGCGATCCTGGGGGAGAATCAGGCCGCCGAGGCCGGATCGATGCTGGACGAATCCGTCCGGATCCTCGATGGATTGCTCAAAGCGGCGCCGTCCGTTCGGTTTTACCCGCCGGCGCTGGCCGAGTCGTGCTCGGTTCGCGCGGTGGTCCGCGCCGCGATCGCCCGGTTCGACGAGGCCGAGACCGACCTCAAGGCCGCCGAGAAGGGACTGGCCGCGATCGTCACGAACAACCCGAACGACATCGAGACCCCAATCCTTCGCCATCGGATCCTCGCCCGACGCGCCGAGGTCGCCCATCGACGAGGCGACCGCGCGGGAGCCGCATCGACGATCGACCGTGCGATCGCCGACGCCGACGCCCTCGCCCGCCAGCATCCCGAGAACGCCCGCCTCCGCCGCGAGGCCGACCACCTTCGGAGCGATCGCAACCGCATTCTCGGAGACGCGAAGAGCGAGGGCGGGAATCGCTGAGAAGCGAATTCCCGGGCCTTTCAGAGACGATCGCGAGGAAGCCGGGTCGATCGACGGGGTCGTTATCCCATTTTCGGTCCGCTTCTCTCGGTGGGCCACGAGAACCAGGGCCGGTCCGCGCTCTCTAGAGCGCGTGACCGTTGGATGGCCGATGTCTCCTACCAACCCGACGCGCCAGCGAGGGTCTTCGTGTCGGAACCCTCGCTGGCGCGTCGGGTTGGTATGAGGAGTCCGCTCCCACCGGCATCGTCCATGCAACCGTTAAGCGCTCTAAAACGAGCTGAGTGGGGCCGACGGCCGCGCCGGTTCCGAACGCCTTCGTCTCCGCGAGTTCTGGAAGGAGAGTCCGCCTCCCAGAAGGGCCATGCCGGCCATGACCAGGGTGGAAGGTTCTGGAACCGAGTAAATGGACCCGGTCAAGGTGAAAACGACCGCGGTCGGGGACGCCGCGGTTGCATAGTAGTTATTATCCGAGGGAATCCAGGGTGGAAATGGGTAGCCGTTCCTGTAATCGCAGGGGGCATACGGAAAGAATCGTAAATACGAAAACAGTGCGGCGTTCATGGTTGTGTTTCCGTTCAAGGTCTCGGTCCCCGTGCCGGCCTCCGGATTGGACGGAGTGCCAAACATGATATTCCCGTTCGGCAGGAGCGTGCCGGAGATCA
Organism: Planctomycetales bacterium; assembly: GCA_027449865.1. Taxonomy (GTDB): domain Bacteria; phylum Planctomycetota; class Planctomycetia; order Isosphaerales; family Isosphaeraceae; genus JAKAUH01. The sequence continues at coordinate 5,163 of DAIDKV010000142.1, read as the reverse complement.
CGTAATTGATGGATCCGGTGTTCCCTCCCACGCTGACCGAATCGAGGAACGTGACGTTGAACGTCGTGGCCGATGTGTCCGTGACGGTGGCGCTGCCTGAGCCGCTCCAGGTGTTGGCTCCGTACGTGCCCGTGCTGGCCCAGGTGACCGCGCCCGTTGGGTACTGCGTCAGATCGCCGGTGTAACTGATGCTGACGGGCGATCCCAGCCAATGGCCCGAAAGCGTGCCGGTCCACGACGTCGCATTGGACGACGAGTTGTAATCCAACGTCGGAGACTGTCCTCCGTAAAAGGCATGGAGGAACTCAAAGTCCTGGTCCGTCACCGTTGACTGAATCATCGCGGAGGCAGCCGCGAGATCGACCGTTCCACCACGAACTGAGTTGACCAGGCCAAACCCCATCAGTGCGGCGCCGAGCGCGAGTCCGCACGAAGTTCGAGCCGCCATGATGACTCCTTCCAAATCAACGACGTGGTGAAGGGAAATGTGAGCAATCTTCTCCCTTATGATCAGCACGGAAGTCAGTGTCAAGAAAAAAACAGCAAAAACTTTTAGATAACCTAGAGATGCCAATCAAGGCAGTCATCTGGATGTCTCTGAATTACGTAAGATCCATGTCACATTATTGAGAATGAGTTGCTTATTTCTGAATGAAAAACACCCCGCGAGGATTCGGCGATGGCGTTCCAGGCTGACCGAAAGGCCGGAGCAAGTGAACTTCAGAAGTGGTCTCAGAAGACAAAAAGTCCGCCAGGCTGGAAAGCCTGGCGGACTTTTTGGCAAGGTTCTCTAATCTTTTGGCACAGGCATTCTGTCGAACTCGCTGCAACCACTCCTCGAGCTGCGTTCGAGGATCGCCGGGCCGGGAGGGTTCTCGGGGATCATCGGCGGGGTGAGGATGGGCGAGCGGTCATGTCGGCGGAGGGCACGACGGCCGGGATGGCGGGCCGGGTCGTGGGTGTCGCCGTGGCTGAGGGGTCCGGCATCGCCGGAGCGGGCGGCGCGGCCGACATCGCCGGAGCCGTGGCCGGGGGCGAGGCGGGAGCCGGGGCGTTGGTCGCGCCGGCGGGCGGAACGGCGCCGGCGTCCTGCTCGGCCTGGTTGAGCATTCCGTGGATCAGCGAGGGCGTCCCAAGCGCCAGGAGGAGGTCGGCCTGGGCCTGGGTGGCCGCCCAGACGGCGTCCAGTCGCGAGTTCTCAAGCTGAATTTGCCGCTGACGTGCCTGCATCAGCCGGCCGAGATCGGTCTGCCGTAATTCGAAGAGGCGCTCCAGCTTCGAGACCTCCTCGCCCAGCTCCTTGCTCAGCCCGGCTGAGTCGTTGACCAGGTCGGTGGCGCCGTTCCAGCGTGCCACCGCCGCCCGAACCTGCGCGACGGCCCGCTGTTTGGCCTGATCGGCGGCCACTGCCGCCCGCTGGTGCTCGGCCTGGCGCTGGCGAACCAGCGGCTTCCCGTTGTTCCAGATCGGAATCGGCGAGATCAAAACCATCCCGATGTATTGCACGCCCGCCTCGTCCATCTCATACTGCGGGCCGATGACCGGAGTCGGGATGCGGTCGCCCTGCGCGAGCTTCACGGCGGCGTGGGTGCCGACGATCTGAGCCTGAGCGGCGCGGATGTCGGGGCGGTTGGAGAGGGCCGTTTGCACCATTTCTTCCTCGTCGACCGGCGGGATGTACTCGGGGAGGGTGAACTCGCCGAGCGGCTCGACCGTGCCGGCGTCGTCGGAGATCCCGACCTGGTTGCGCAGGTCGGCCAGGGCGGTCAGGTAATCTTGCCGGGCGGCCTTCACCGCCTGTCGGGCTCCACGGCTCTCGACCCGGGCCAGGGCGACGTCGGCCGCGGTGGCCCCGGCCTGACCCGATTCCAACTGGCGCTGGACCGAGCCGGCCAGGCGGTCGCTGAAATCCGAGAGTTCCTGCGCCAGGCGGAGCTTCTCACGCCGGTAAGCGGCCGTCTGGAAGAAGCGATACGTTTGCACCAGGGCCGTTAGCTCGGCCTGCAAGACATTCCATTGTTGCTGAGCGTAAGCGGCCTTGGCGATGTTGTAGCGGTGGGTCGTCTGGTGCCCGAGTTCGACCGGCTGGCGAAGCGAAAGGTAGATCAAATCCTGGCCGTAATGATAGAAGTTCTTGCTGTGGCCGCCGGCCTTGCCGTTGCCGCCCGGGCTCGAGGTGCCGAAGGTATCGTTGGGGATCAGCGTGATCGGCCGGTAATCGATCCAGAGGGTGGGATTGAGAGTGGTTGGGAAGTGGCGGGCAACCTCGACGGCCTCGGCCGAGGCCGCGAGCGGGTTTCCCTGCCGGAGCGAGACGAGGTCGGGATTGCCCGTCAGGGCGCCATAAAGGGCCGCCTGAAGGCTTAATGACTGGCCACCGACCATTCCCCCCGTGGCCTCGCCCAGCAGCGGGGTGAGTCCCGCCGGGGCCGCCGCCATCGGCTGGACACTCGGTAGCCGCGCCGCGCCCATGTCCGGCCCGCCGACCTGAGTCCGCCGGAGCGAGGGATCGCTGGACGGCCGTCGAGCGGCTGTCGACGCCGATGGGATCGGTCGGAGCGGTGGCGGTGTCGGCGCGACCGGGGGTCTCGTCGCGACCCGCGATCCCCGGGCTGGAGCTGGCTGGGACGCCGGCGCGGTTCTCGGCGAGGTCGGCGCCGGGCGGGTTGTCTGGGCGGGTTGCTGCCACTGACCTCCCGTGGGTGGGGGCCCGGCGGCGGGCTTCGGCCACCAGGTGGACGGCATCGCCTCGCCCGTCGAGGCGACAAGCTTCCGCCCGGAGCGCGGCGCACCGGCGGCCTGCGATCCGGGTGAGGTCGGGCCGCTCGGAGTCGCCGAGGCGCTATAACTCCTCAGCAGGCGATCCAACGTGGCGCGGTCCTGGGGCGCGGGGTCGTCGCCCCGGGCTGGGTCGGCCGCCGATATCCCGATCACCGCCGGCAGCAATGCGGCCCGCGCGATCCTTCGTAGAGTGATCCCATCCATGGGAAGCCTCGCTCCTCGATCCTCCGACCCGAGCGGCCAGGGCCGCCCGATGTCGCTCCGATCCGCACGGCCCATTCAGGCCCTTACCACGGCGCAACCAGCCTACCCGGATTATCGTCCAATCCGGACATCCAGCTACACGCGGGACACCGGTTATTTCGGTGGTTCCCCGATCGTCAATTCTAAAATCCGGCTCATCCGGCACGTCGACGCTGGGCCGATCGGGGGAGTTTTGGTCATGATGGTAGGGAATTTCGGGCGGGGAACCCGATCGGAGGCCGCGGGCAGGGCCCCGATCTTCTCGCTTGCGTCGCGGCCGTGCCGCTCCAGGGCTGACTCCATGAAATCGTGCTCGTGGTGGAAAAAGATGGCGGCGACCGTGGCGGTCGCGGTGAGTTTGGGGACGGTCGGATGCGAGCCGGCCGGCGCGCCGAAGGGGTCGGCGCCGTCGGCGTCGGCATCGACGAAGGACGCGGGGCCGTCGAAGGTGACGGGCGCGGTGAAGGAGGCGGACCTTGCGAAGCTCACGCTGACGGAGCAGGCGGAGAAGCGGCTAGGGGTGGTGGCGGTTGAGGCGAGGCGGCGGGCGGTTCCCCGGGCGATCAGCTACGGCGGCGAGGCGATGATCCCGCCGGGGCGGCTGATCAATGTCGCCTCGCCGTTTCTGGGGACGGTCGAGGCGCCGGAGGGGGGTTCGATCCCGCTTCCGGGTTCCCGGCTGGAGAAGGGGCAGCCGATCTTCATGATTCGTCCGCTTCTCTCGCCCGAGGCCCGCGCCACGATCGCCCCGCTGGTGAAGGAGGCTGATGGCCAGGTCAAGACGGCTCAGGCCCAGCTTGAGATCGCCGAGACGGCGCTCAAGCGTGCCGAGGAGGCCGTGAAGCAGAAGCTGATACCCCAGGCGACGCTAATCGACGCGAAGGCGCAGCGGGACGTTTCCGAGACCGCCCTCCGAGGCGCCGAGGCCCGCCGCGACGAGCTGGAACGGGTGGCCGGCAGCGCGGATTCCGGCGGGATGGCGTCGATTATTGTGAAGGCGCCGGTGGCCGGTGTCCTCCAGAATCTGCACGCGCAGGTCGGCCAGCCGGTCCCGGCCGGGTCGATCCTGTTTGACGTCGCCGAGCTGAATCCGATCTGGGTGAAGGTGCCGGTGTACGTCGGCGATGTCGAGCGGCTGGCGCTCGACCAGCCGGCGGGCGTCGGCGGACTGGCCGATCCGCCCGGCGTGAAGACTCGCCCGGCGAAACCGGTGACGGCGCCCCCCTCCGGCGACCCGATCGCCGCGACGGTCCACCTTTTTTACGAGGTCGACAACAAGGATCACGCGATCCGCCCCGGTCAGCGCGTCGGCGTGACGCTCCCGCTGAAGGGCGACGAGGAGGCGCTCGCCGTTCCGCGGTCGGCCCTGATCCGCGACGCCCAGGGCGGCACCTGGGTTTATGAAAACCTCGGACCCGGGACCTATACCCGCCGCCGCGTTTTCGTCGACCGCGTCGTCGGCGACCTCGCCGCGCTGACCGCAGGCGTCAAGCCGGGCGCGAAGATCGTCTCCGTCGCCGCGACCGAGCTCTATGGCGCCGAATTCGGTGGGCAAAAGTGAGTTTTCAGTTTTCGGTTTTCGGTTTTCGGTTTTCAGTTTTCAGTTTTCGGTTTTCAGATTTCGGCTCTTTACGAGAGCAATCATGTATCATTCGTTTGAAGACCTTGAGGTCTGGAAACGAGGATGCCAGGTTGCTGTTTATGTGTTCGAGGTCTTCAGGGAGAGCCGTGAATTCGCCTTGCGGAATCAGATGCAGCGGGCGGCTGTATCGATACCATCGAACATCGCGGAAGGTTCCGAGCGAGGCGGTAGGGATTTCGAAGGGTTTCTCCGGATCGCTCGCGGATCTGCCGCCGAGCTTCGCACGCAACTCGACATCGCCAGGAGAATCGGGATGCTGGGGGATGAGCCATTTTTTTCATCTGATCTCCGAGCTAAAGGCGATTTCGAAGATGCTCACCAGTCTCGCCCATTCACTGGCCAACCGTCCGCAGGACTGAAAACTGAAAACTGAAAACTGAAAACTGAAAACTGAAAACTGAAAACTGAAAACTGAAAACTGAAAACTGAAAACTGAAAACTGAAAACTGAAAACTGAAAACTGAAAACTGAAAACTGAAAACTGAAAACTGAAAACT
>DAIDKV010000141.1 GCA_027449865.1 Planctomycetales bacterium | reverse complement strand
GCTCTCAAGGACCTGAGGAGCTCTTTTTTCGACTGCCATCAAAAAAGCTTCACGTAATTGTTTTAGGATCGTGGGAGCAACAAAGTAATAAGCATTGTAGTCTAGGCCTAGCCTGTCCACTCTTTTTGTTTCTTGGGAGATTCTGGAACCGAAGAGGGGGTCCAAGTAACTGAGGATCTGAGCTCTCTGAATCTTGGTGAGGTGGGTCCGGCATACTAGCTCCGGAAGAACATGTTTCAGGTTCCTCATAGCGTCAGCTTGAACACTAGGTACGTCCGTCATCGGCATGCCTCCGATAACTATGCCGGAGTCGTCAGTGAGTACGATATGATATGTGCCGTCTTCTACTTGTTCGTGGAGATCCGTCCAGTCCCCGTTAGCATCGAATCTCCGGATGTGTAACAGACTGTTTCTGTCGAGTCCGACGATGACCAGGCTCTCACCTGAGGCAGGCACACGGGAGCCGTTCTCCCAGGGTATCAAACGGACTTCAGCTCCCATGTAAACGCCGTAGGGTTTTCGTGGTTGACGGCAGAGTCTAAAAAAATTCAATCGCAGAAGTTCGCTAAGCAGTGCCTCTTCTTCATTTATCGCTAGTGAAAACTCTTCGTTGGATGGGTTAAATCCCTGTTTGAGAATCTGCTCAGAAACCAGCCGCCGCGCTCTCTCGGCTTGGAGCCTGATCTCTTCTTCGGAAACTTCCTCTGGAGCACCTTGTTCGTTCCCCAATGCGTGACCATCCCGCGAAAGATTGCTCATGGCTGTGTGGATGCTCTCTCTGTGGGTTCTGGTACTCGGCACCACACATCGTGAGGTCCGCTCACAAACAAAATCAAGAGACGTTTCAGGATCTTAGCTAGATCACCGTCTACACGTAAACTGAAAAGGAATTCCTGTTTACCCGGTCTCAGGTAGTGATGCAAGTAGATAGGAGGGCCTGGTACAAATCACTGCAAATCCAAGGGTTACGTCGCCATGCGTGTAAGCCTTCACCGAACCCGTTTTCGAGTGGGAGTCGGTCCTTCCGCGGTTGATCGACTTGAGGTACAAGTGTCTTTGTCATGGACGGAACACTTGTGGAGCGACTCCCCGACACAGAACCGATCGACCTCGCCGACCTAGGAGTCTGTCCGAGTATTGCCTTTCGAGGATCGGGTTCGAATAATCCGGTGGCCCGTGGCATCCGGTCACCCGAAGCGGCGAGATCCTGCGATGAGTAAGACCTATCGGGATTGGTCCCCCAACCAGTCCTTCATGTTCCCACCTTCGCCCCAGGACTGGCTGCCGGAAGACGACCTGGTCTATTTCCTCCTCGACACCATCGCCACCATCGACCTCTCGCCCATCTTTGCCCACTACGAACGCGAACTGCGGGGCCAGCCGCCGTTCCACCCCCGGATGATGGTCGCCCTGCTGCTGTATTGCTATGCTACCGGCACCCGCTCCTCGCGCAAGATCATGCGCCGCTGCCACACCGATGTCGCCTGCCGCATGGTCGTCGGCGACGACATCCCCGACTTTCGCACCATCAGCGACTTCCGCAAGACTCACCTCGCCCAGTTGGAATCCCTGTTTGTCGAGGTGCTCAAGCTCTGCGCGTTGGCCGGGCTGACCAAGGTCGGAACCGTCGCGCTGGACGGGACGAAGGTCAAAGCCAACGCCGCGCGGCACAAGGCGATGAGCTACGAGCGGATGAAAGAGGAGGAGAAGCGACTCCAGGAGGAGGTCGCCCGGTTGCTGGCCGAGGCGGAGGCGACCGATACCGCCGAGGATGCGGCGCACGGCCCCGATCGCAGTGGCGACGAACTCCCGGAGGAGTTGGCGCGGCGCCAAAGCCGCTTGGCCAAGATCCGGTGGGCCAAGGTGGAGTTGGAGGAGCGGGCGTGGAAGGAAGCGGCCGAGGAGGCGGCCCGTCGTGAAGCGGAGGGGAAGTCCCCTCCGGCCAAGGCCCCCGCCGATGCGGTCCCCGAGCCCAAGGACCAGATCAACTTCACCGACCCCGAGTCGCGGATCATGAAGGTTGCGAACAAGGGGTGGGATCAGTGCGGCAACGCCCAGGCCGTGGCGAATGAGGCCCAGATCATCCTGGCCGCCGACGTGACCGACCAGGCCAACGACAAGCGGCAGGCCCTGCCGATGATGGACCAGGCTCGTGAGAACCTGGACGCGGCCGGCGTGAAGCAGGCCATCGGCGCCGGGTTGATGGACTCGGGCTACTACAGCGAGACGAACACGGCGGAGTTGGAGCGGCGCGGCATCGACCCGTACGTGGCGACCGAGCGGCTGAAGCACGGCGAGGAGATCCCGCCGGTGCCGCGGGGCCGGATTCCCAAGGACCTGACGGCCAAGCAGCGGATGGCGCGGAAGCTGAGGACGAAGAAGGGGCGGGGTGAGTATGCCTAGCGGAAGGGGATCATCGAGCTGATCTTCGGGCAGGTGAAGCAGGTGCTGGGCTTCCGGCAGTTCTCGCTGCGGAGCCTGGCGGCGATACGGTCGGAGTGGCAGTTGATGTGCACGGTGCACAACCTGCTGAAGCTGTGGCGGCACACCTGTGCGGCGGTGGCGGGGTGATCGACCCCGCCAGGCCGCCCAGATTGACCTTCATCGGCCCGGAGAAGGTCGCTTGACGCCCCATCGCCCCGGATGAGTGCCGCTCCAGCCGAGCATCAAGAAGAAATCCTCCAGAATCGGATCTCACGCCAAGTTCACCGAGAGGCGTTAATCAGACAGACTCCTAGTGCGAAAGATACGGCGCGAGGTGATCGAGTAGCGCGAGGAGGTCGAGCACCTGCGGCGCGAGAATCTCGAGCTCCGCCGGCAGGCCGGATACTCGAAGGGGATGCCCGCGAAGGGCATACGTCGCATCGAGGGACTCCAGGCCGAGAACGAGCAACTCCGCGGCGAGGTCCGTGAGCTCAAGGATCAGCTCTCCGGCCGCAAGAGCGAGAAGACGTCCCGCGACCGCTCCAACGCCCTCGAAGGCGAGAACGAGTCGCCCCCCGCCATCCCGCGGAGGCGCGGCCAGGGTGCCTATCGACCTGGCCCACCCCGGCGGGAACAGAGCCAACTGTCCGTCGTCGAGGAGGTCCGCGAGCGGCCCGAAGACCAGTGCCTCTGCCCCCACTGCGGCGCGGCGATGATCCCCAGCGATACCGAGGATTCCGATCTGCTGGAGATCGACGTCTGCCCGGACGTCCCTCGCATCATCGCCGCACCGCCGGCCCCCAAGGTGATCCCCAAGGGGCGTCTAGGCGTCTTGACTTAGGGCGAGATCCTGCTTGACAAGTTCATTTGCCACCGTTCGACCGAGCGTCCGTTCGGCCAGTGGCGACTCCGTGGTCGGGAGCTCGCGGCGGGCACGATCGTGGACGGGATGAAGAGCCTCGTACCGCTCTACGAGGCTTTGTTGGAACGGAACACCGGCTCATAGCTGGCCCAAGCCGATGAGATGCGGTGGAGAGTCTTCATCGTTCTGTGAGGCCAGCGCGAGCCGCCGCTGGTGGTTGGGGTTGTTCCTGGGCGAAGACACGGTGGCCTGCGGCCTCAATCCCGGTCGTGATCATGAAGTTATCTGTGGGCACTTTCCGCCCGACGCGACAAGCGCGAGCCCGGTGGAGACCCAAGTCCGCTGTAATCATCGAGAGTGCGGAAGCTTCACTTCGAGAAGCGCACTTCCAGCCACCGGTCGCCCCGGGTCGTTGTCTGATGAATCCCTCAGACGTTACCTAGTGCGAATGAGTATTAGTTGACTGATCTGGTTGGTTCTCGTGATGCGAGGTGTCTCTGTAAGCAGACGACAGATCGGGAAGGCGAGAGACCGCCTCGTCTAGGTCGAGCTGACCGGCGTCGGTGTAGATCTGGAGGGTGAGTCGAGGGTCCTTATGTCGCATCAGCTCCATCGCCGTGCGTATCGGCACGTTGGCCAGGGCGAGGAAGGTGCAGAACGTGTACCGCAGGGAATGAAAATCGGCCTGACGACCCTCGGCGTCGCGGTAGGGGATGCCTGCCTTCTTCAAGTCCCGCTGGAGAGTCTGGAGGGTGGGTACCGACGAGAACACTGCGCCGAGCGGGTCGTAGTCCCGGGGACGAAGGGAGGTTAATTCTGCGGCGGCCTCGGCATTCAGCGGTACACGATCCTCTCGTCGGCTCTTATTTGCCTCGGGGCGGAGCAGGATGCTGGGGTTCGGCTGATCGAGCCGGCAATCCCGCCACTGGAGCTGCCTTAGTTCGTCCTTGCGGAGCCCGGTCAACGCGGCGATCCGGTAGACGGCTACTCGGGGGCCGGCGATCTCCAGCAGCCCCCGGAGTTCGTCGCGAGAGAACGCTCGGCGTCGTCTCACCCGCTTTGGCCTTCGGACCTTCTTGATCGACGCTATCGGATCTTCGGGGAGATAGCCGGACGCCACACACCACTTGAGGAACGCACGGGCGCTCTCCAGGTACTGGTCTACGGTGCGATCGCTCGGGATCCTGGGCTTGCGTACACCGTTCTTGTCGGGGACCCCGTTCCGCTTGATATCGAGGAGCCACGCAGATACCCGATCCGCGCGAATGCTTGCCAAATTTCTCCAGTCGCACCCCTCGGCCATCTTGTTGACGAGGCGACGCATGTTCGAGACGTATTTGTCGTCGAGATTATCATGACGCAGCCTGTCGAGCCAGGCATCGAGGACCTCGGGATAGGGAGTCTGGGCCCGGGCAGGGTCCACGGTCGGGGCCAGTCCCTGCTTCTCGCGGGCGGCGTCCCGCTCCAATCGCTGGGCGAGTGCCAGGGTCGCCTCTTTGTCCGTATACCCCTTGTTACCCTTCACCCAGCCATCAGAGCCCTGGTAATCGTATACCCAGTATCCTCTTTCGACGAGCACGGCGGTGCCATCGTCAGCCAGCGGCTCAGTCCGCGTGCGGCCCCGCTTATCCGTCCATCGGGCGTGGCGGATGCCTTTGCGCGTGAGAATTTCGGCGTTCTCGGGGATGGGCCTGCGGTCGGTCTTCTTGTACAGGGTTGGCATGCTGCTCTCTCCGCCGAGGATCTACTTCCATAGACACTTCCAATATAGTTGGGGTGCTGCGAGAAGTCCATCATTTCCGCGGGTTCACCACTAAGGCCCACTAGGTTCGAATCCTACCGGGCGCGCTTCAACCGAGACGTCGCGGAAAGCTCGAGTGCCAGTATATTCTGCGACAAGTCCCTGCAGATGAACAGGTTAGAGCGAGCCTGGGGAGTCTCCCCGGGCTTTCTTTTTGCGCCTGGTGTGCCATCTGGAGTCCATGCGAGCCCCGCCGAGCCCAGTCCACTGCTCCCATCGACACTTCCAAAAGGAAACTCTGAAACCCCCTGCTAGAGCAGTCCGTTCCTCCTCCTTCGCATGTGTTCACCGTCGAGGGGCACAATAATAACGCCGGAGCCGCCATCGAGAGATCGAGGGGCACCCCATGGCGAGGATTGGTCAACCCGACGAAGGGATTATGGCTCGACTGGCTCGGAGAGATGTCGACACCGACGCGTACTTCGGGCTGTAGGCGTCGAGGCGGAGGATCGCGGCGGTGCGACTGACGCCAGGAGTCCTGGCGAACTGGACGGCGAACGCCAGGAGAGTTTGGGGGAATGCGGTCCCCCGGTGTCCGCTGGATTCCCCTGGTGGAAAACGGTTGCTGCGCTCGAAGCAGTACGGTAACCGTTCGGCCAACCACCACATCTTCATGAGGCGATTGGGGCGGGATCGACAGCCGGAAGTCGGCCTGGTCGGTCAGGTGCTCGGCCAACCCCCAGTCGTCGAGGCGCAAGAATTCCTTGAGCACCAGGCAGGTCAGGGGGGTGCTGGGTGAACTTCCTGGGGCTGCACTCTTGTAGTGATGCGCCGGCAGGGTCCGGCGGGCCGCTTCGAAGGCGACCGCCAGGACCCGTCGCGGCGGATTGCTCGTTCTCCGACGTCATGCGACGACCCGATCTGCATGAGTGAGTCGCGTTTTTCTACAGTGCAATGCCATCCTGGTTTCCAGTCAAACGAGCGGCTTTCCACCTCGATATTAATGGTGGTGATGGAAGGCCGGGTCGTCGGCGTTGCCACCGGCGAGCAGATAAGCCAGCAGGTCAAGGATTTGTTCCTTGTCCAGCGTATTCAGCAGACCGCTGGGCATGATGGAGATCTTCGACGCGGCGCGGTCATCGATGGACCGCTTGGAGATTTCCACTTTTTGCGGCGGAGTCCCTGACAGGATCGTCAGTTTGGCCTGATCCTCCGCGCTGATCACTCCGGTGCGAGTGGTTCCATCTTCAAGAGCCACCACCACCTGACGATACTTTTCGTCGATATTCCGCGAGGGTTCGAGAATCTCGCGCAACACTGTGCTTGCGTCGTGCTTGTATTTCTTCACCGTGTCGTCGATGTTCGGACCAACGGATTGATTCAGGACGGAGAGGCCTGGCGAGACCGCCGCGTCGTCCTTCCTCAATTTATGGCACTGAACACAACCAAGCGAGGCAAACAATTGCTTGCCCGAGTTGAAGTCGCGGTGCTGTCCGACGCGATTCAGATCCTTGGTGAAATCGCTGTCTTTCCACTCGGTGACCTTGATCTGCTTCTGTGGATTCCTGGCGAGAAATCCCTTGAGATCGTTGGTGACGAACATCGTTCCGCGCATCAGGCGATGGTGGCCAGGGAACGAGCAAAGATAAGGGTAGGCCCCTTCCACGCTCGGCGCGGTGAATTCGATCACTTCTTCCTGGCCATAATCCGTCAAATGACTGTGCCAGAGAATTTCCTTGCTGTCCGGGATGAATCCCACGTCAAAGCCCCGGGCACCGAGATCGATCGCCGCCAGTCCAACCTCATCCGCCTTGCCCGGATTGACGAGCAGGATGTTGTGCGGCATGAAATCGTAGTTGGCGAAGGTCAGCTTGACCTTCTTTCCCGGCTTCACGGTCAGTTCGCGAACGTCGTAACTCATCTTCTCAGGAACGGTGCCGACGCGGATCGTGGTCAACTCTGGCGTCTCGCTGAGAATGCCGGAACGCTTGGACGAGACGAGCGTCTCTCCGGCGATTTTGCCACCGCGGTAGGTCTTTTCGACGTCCCGCCAGAAATGCTGCACGGTCCTTGCGGCGATCCTGGCGTGCGGCTCGGGCGAGTTCAACACCTGCTCGAGCAGTTCGGAATCCTTCACGTTATGCTGCTGGTGCAACCAGAGAGCTTCGAGGAAGTGATGAGCATCCTCTTTTTTGTGGGGATCGAACTGTGTCAGCCACTTTTTCGTCGCGGCGATAACCTCGTTCGAGTCGCGCTCGCTCAGCTCAATTCGCGTGCGGTGGCGGATGCTGTCGACCGGTGATTTCAGATTGTCGAGCAGAGCGGCAATGGGCTGGCCGTCGATCGGCACCGGCTTTTGCAACGGTCGACCGATCGCCGTCATCCGGTAGATACGCCCGTGCGCGTGGTCGCGGTTGGGATCGCGTACATTGTGTTGCATGTGGCCGATGATGACATTATGCCAGTCGCTGAAATACAGTGAGCCGTCGGGCGCGAAGATCGCATCAGACGGCCGGAAGTTCTTGTCGCCGCTCATCAGCAGGCCGCGAGAGCTGTCCCTGGTCTTTGTGCCATCCGGGTTGGTGACGGTGACGTTTAGTTGGTCGCCAGCCGGTTCGCCCCAGACGGTTCCCGTCTCGGGGTTGCGCTCGAGATGGTAGTGCTTGATGCCCAGGAAGCCGATGACGTTGCAAATCAGGAAGTCACCCTGCATGGATTCGGGGAAGTGGGTGCTACTCACCACCTCGTTGGCGCAGACGGGACGGACTTCTTTTTTCAGCAACTCGTGCATCTTGAAGCTGTTGCCCTCGGGTCGCACCTGGAACGCGCGGCCGCCGGTGCCGTCGGTGGCGTAGTGATAACCCCAGTAGTCGAACGAGATGCCGTGCGGGTTCGGTGAATTCAGGGCGTGCATCGAGATGGTGAAGCGGCGCGGATCGAAACGATACATGGCCGAGGCGGACGACTGCAAGGACGGACCCCAGGGATGTTCATGATTGTGGACCATGAAGACGCCGCTCTGCCAGTAGATGCCGCCGTCGGGGCCGTAGATCAGATTGTTCGCGCCGTGGTGCGTGTCGGATGTGTCGAGACCTTGCAGCATGTGGATGCGCACATCGGCCACGTCGTCCCCGTTTGTGTCCTTGAGAAACAGCAAGTCCGACTGATTGGTGACGATCACACCACCGTTCCAGAATTCGAAGCCCAGAGGATTCTGCACCTTGGCAAACTCTGTGACGCGATCCGCACGGCCGTCGCGGTCGTCATCATGCAGAATGATCAGGGCGTCTTTCATCTTCGAGTGCGGTTCCCACTTGGGGTAGGTCGGCCAGACGGCGGCCCATAAGCGGTCCTTCGTGTCGAACTGCAACTGCACTGGTTTGACAAGCTGTGGGAAGCGGGCCTCATCGGCGAACAGGTTCACCTGGAAACCCCTGGCCACGGCCATGCGCTGGATTCCCTCTTCGCCGCTGATGTAATTCAGCGAGCCTTCCTTCATGGCGTCGGAACTCTTGCTGCCGCCGCCGACATTCGAGATGACCGGTACCGGTTGGGGAATGTTGTGCTCATCCAGGACCTTGTTCTGACCCGCGGCCCGCGCCCAGACCACCTCGTCGCGGTTCGCGGTCATGATGTCGAGCATCGTCAGTTCGGGCTGAAGAACGTCGGCGTTGGTCTGATCGTTAACGAACCTCAGCGTCGACCGGCTGCCCCAGATGTCGTTGCCGTCCGACGCCCGATAGCGGTTCCACCAATGCAGATTCTTGTCGAGCACGGCCTGACGCAACGATTCGAGCACGGAAGACGTGCTGATCGGCTTCCCTAGCAATTGCCCGGCGATCACCTCGGCCAGTTGTCGGTCCCCCTCTTCGGAAAGATGAACGCCGTTGATGGTGAGTGGGCGGCTGGACCTGGCGAAAAGATCCAGCGTCGGGTGGAAGAGATCCACAAACGCAACGCCCGCCTCATTCGCTGCTGCTGCCGTCGCCCTCGTGAACTCCGCGAGCCGCACGTTGTGCGCCCGGCCGTCGGGCACGTTGGGATTCTGCGTATTCTCGTGCGCGATGGGGCTAAAGAGTACGATGCGCGGGAAGTCCTTTCCATTCGGCCTCGCGCCTCGTGTGTTCTTGACGAAGTCGAGCAACTGCTGTTTGTAGGAAGCCGGTGTGGTGTCGTACGATTCGTTGTATCCGAACATCGCGAAGACCACCGTTGGCTGCACCTTCCGCAGATACTCGGTCATCGAAATCTGCCCGGAACTGCGTGGGTAATTGTTGGGGCGATCACCGCTGGTGCTCATGTTGCGGAAGCGGATGTGGTGGTTGGGGAGTTGGCTTTGCAGCAACGTCTCCATCCAACCGTCGTGCTGGAGCCGATCCGCCAGACCATTCCCGAGAATGGCGACCACGTCGTCTGGTTTGAATGCGAACGGCAGCGGGTCGCGATAATCGGCCGGCACGGGGGCAAGGTCGGGTTCCATCGACGATGGAGCCATCCTTCTCGAATTGTTTGTCTTCGCTGCTCGGCCGGCACTCGCCGCACGCAGGACGGCGCGACCGAGAGACTTGCCTGGTTTGCCATCGTATGTGAGATAGTGCAGAGAGCCGCCCTTATTGACGTCGATCTCCAGGGCCTCTGGTGCGGCGATGTCGGTTTCGCGAAACACTTCCTTTCGGTCGGCGTCCAGAAGCTTGAGCGTAAAGCCGGCCAATCGGCGTTCCAGGCCGCTACGATTCCAGATGCGGATCGTTTCAATGGACCTCGGCTCGACAAGTTCGAGTTCCCACCAGGGATTCGTTTCACCGGCATTGGAAGTGTGTGTCTGCCCGTCCTTGCTGTGGTCGGGATTCTTGTTACCGTCGATCGCCTTCGAGGCGGCCCCGCCTCCATAGGTGCTGGACTGAGTCGTTTTTCCGCCGACAGCGACGTTCCGGCCGTCGCTGAACACCTCCACTTCCGCAAGCGTGAGGATGCGGTTTTTGCCCGGTAGTTCGATCCGAAGGAAACGGACCGGTTTGCCGGTGACCGATGGTTTCGCGTCGTTCCTGGCGGTCAACTGAGCTTTAGCATCATTTTTTTTGCGATCGTTCTTCGTGGCCTTCGGATTTTGCGTATGGTGATTGGCGGGAATGGGACTCTCGAAACCGGCGTAGGCGACTGGCTTGATGCCGCGCGCGTGAGTTCCGTTTCCAAACGTGTTGGGCTCAAACGGTCCCACGAAGTGGATGTCGGCGTCGGGCTTGATCGACTCTTCCAGGCCGAGCGCCCAGAAGCAGCCGTTGATGAGAAGCCGACGGTAACCGTCGTTCAGCAGGTCTTCCGGAGTACCGTAAAGCGACGTGAAGACTCGCCCCGACTTTCCCGAGGCGGACCTGTACGTGCGGGTCCACTCCGAAGGCATCGGCGTCCTGGTTGCGTCAATGGGCGAGTCGGGCGTCATGCCGTTGAGCGGCTGTGCCATCGTGAGAATCTCGCCGTCGGTCGGATTGCCGACATAGGCTCCCGCCTGTACCCAGACGTCGTTCACACCTCGCAGAATGGGATGATTTCGCTTGCTCTCGACGATCGTGATCTTCGTGCTCTGCTGATGATTGCGGCCATAGTGTCCGACCCAAGTCTGGCCCAGCACCTGATGCCCAAAGCCAAGCTCATAGTTCGGCCCCTTGAAGTTGAAGGAGTATCTGGCGAACGGCTCGTTTCCGTTCATCCGGAACGCGTGAGTCGCCGTGCGCAGGCCGACCACCGGCCCACCGCGTTTGAGATACTCGTCAAAGTGCCTCATCTGCTCGGATGGAAAGTCCTGGAACCGGAGGAACACCACCGCCAGGTCCGCCGTGTCCAGGGCCTCCATGCCGGGCATGTACGAGTTCCCTGGAACGATCTCTCCGGTCTCCTTGTCGACGTCGAACAGCACGGTGCATTTGAAGCCATGATGCTTCGCCAGTATCCTCGCGAGCGACGGCAGTGATTCCTCCGACCGATACTCATGATCGCCCGCCAGGAACACGATGTGTTTGCCGAGTCCGACGCCGCTTGTGCCCTCGTAAACGACGCCCTGGCCCTTCGCCGTCACCGTGGCCATCGCCACGAACAGTAGCGCCGCCGTCGCCATTTTCGTAGGAAGCATCAATCTGTCTCTCGTCATGGGTGGTTTCCTGTTCGAGCGTTGTCGTATCACTCGCCGCGGTTAGCCGGACGAAGGGTGGCGTATCGGAAGGAGGGGCGCGTATCCGTTGCCGATTTCATGATCTATGGCATCGTTTCCAAGATCCCTGGACGACTCGTTCGCCGGGAACTTTCCTGAGCGGTATCCTTGTAGGGTCCAGACGCGGGCGTGCTACCGTCAACATGTCGGATATCGAGATCGCATGGTAAACGTGCCGGCGGCTCCCGATGAAGACCACGGTGTGTTTCCCCAGCGCAAGACCGGTCCTGGAAGCCCGACGATGCGGTGCTCTCGGACGCTCTCACCCTCGGCAAGATCGGAGTCCGTGCTCGGGTTGCGTCCGTACGGATTCACGGCCGTGCCGAGCCAGAGCAGCGATCCGAAGGGTTTTGAGTGATCTCTCTCCAGCGTTGGGAAGTTAGGATGTCGCACGGTGGAGCAGGGCTGCAAGACCGAACCATACTCAATCCATTGGTGTCGTACCGCGTGCCATTCCAGAATGCGACCGAGATGGCCAGCAGGTTGCGAGTCATCGCATTTTCGGTGATGACCACGGTCACCGCAAGCACCTCGCCCTCGGGCACGGCCTAAATGCGATCTTTCGCCGGCGCGGACCGATGGCCGATCCCAGCGCTCCGTGAATCCGCCCTGGATTTCATCCAGGCGAGAGTGACTTCTACAATCTCGAGAGGGTTCTGGGCGATCCTCAGCGCCGGGTAAGGCCACGACGGATCGTACAGGTCGCGACCCGGAATCGCGATCGAGCACGAAATCGGCGGGTGTTTGTCAACGCCCGGGCACTCAAGTATCATGGACACGATCACAAACGACCGGCCGGGACGTCTCGACACCATCGAGCGTTCCGGCCATCCCGCATCCCCTCCGAGCTGAGCGAACCTCGCATGCGAGCCCAAAACGGGATCGGGCCCTGTCGCATCGTTTTCGCGTCCTGGCTGGCGGTCTGGGTCGGCTCGACGGACCTGGCCGCCGCGGAGCCGGCGAAGGTCGATTACGCGCGGCAGATCAAACCCTTGCTGTCACAACATTGCGTTTCCTGCCACGGCGAAAAGCGGGCACGGGCGAAGCTCCGCCTCGACACGGCCGAGGCCGCGCTCAAGGGTGGTAAGAACGGCCCGGTGATCGTCCCGGGCCGAGGGGCCGAGAGCGGGATCGTGCTGGCCCTCCGCGGTGAGGGGTCGGGCGAGCCGATGCCGCTCAATCGCCCGCCCCTGAGCGAGGCTCAAATCGAAATGATCCAGAAATGGATCGACCAGGGCGCCCGGGGCATGCGGAATGAAAAAGCTGGCGCACCACCATCGGCGGCGCACTGGGCCTTCGTGCCGCCGACACGGCCGGAGGTTCCGTTGGTCAAGTATCCCGGCTGGACTCGCAACCCGATCGATCGCTTCATCCTCGCCCGGCTCGAAGCGGCCGGGCTGAAGCCGTCGCCCGAGGCCGAACCGACGGTCCTGATCCGTCGAGTTCGCATCGACATGATCGGCCTTCCGCCGTCGCCGAACGAACTCGCGGCCTTCCAGGCCGATCGCGGTCCCGATCGTTACGAACGAGCCGTCCGTCAAATGCTGGCCTCGCCCCATTTCGGCGAACGCTGGGCTCGCCCCTGGCTCGACCAGGCGCGTTACGCTGACTCCAACGGATATAGCATCGACGCTCCTCGCTCCATCTGGAAGTATCGCGACTGGGTCATCAACGCCTTCAACGCCGACATGCCGTTCGACCGATTCGTCATCGATCAGATTGCTGGCGACCTCGTTCCTGATGCCCGCCTCGCCGATCGGATCGCGACCGGCTTCCATCGCAACACGCAGATCAACCAGGAAGGCGGCATCGACATCGAGCAGTTTCGCGATGAGTCGGTCATCGATCGCGTGAACACCACGGGAACCGTCTTCCTCGGCCTCACGGTTGGCTGCGCTCAGTGCCACGATCACAAGTATGATCCGATCAGCCAGCGCGAATACTATCGGCTTTTCGCCTTTTTCAATAACGTCGACGAGCCCGAGCTGGAGATCAACACTTCTGAGGAGATGGCCAGGAGCAAGGCGGTCAACGAGCGGATTCAGCGGTTCCACGACGAGCTGGAGCATCGCTATCCAGACCTTGACGAACGCCAGCGCCGTTGGGAAGAATCCCTGCCGCCCGATGCCAAGACGAACGTCGATATCGCCGCCAAGCTGGCGTTTGACGTGCCGCGGAACAAGCGGACAACGGTCCAGAAGCGAATCCTCGTCGAATCGATGCTCCTGAGCGATCCTTCCTTCAAGGCCGAGCGAATGGCGTTGAAGAAACTTCGGGCCGGGGCGCCGAAGCGTGTCACGACGATGGTGGTTCGCGAACGTAGCGGCGAACCGAGGCCGACGTTCATCCACCTTGGCGGCGACTTCACCCGCAAGGGCGATCCGGTCGAGCCGGGCGTTCCGTCGATCCTGCCGCCGCTCGATGCCGATAGCCAGGGCCACCGCCCCGACCGGCTCGACCTGGCACGCTGGCTGGTGGACCGTCGCCATCCCTTGACAGCGCGGGTCACGGTGAATCGGCTCTGGCAGGCGTATTTCGGCCGGGGGCTTGTCGAGACCGACAACGACTTCGGCACCCAGGGGACGCCGCCGAGCCATCCCGAACTGCTCGACTGGCTCGCCTGCGAACTGATTGATAGCGGCTGGAGCCTCAAGCATCTCCACCGGCTGATCGTGGAATCGGCCACGTATCGGCAGGCTTCGCGGAATCGTCGTGAGGGGCGGGCGATCGATCCCGACAACCGGCTGCTCTGGCGTCAGGCCCGGTTACGGCTCGATGCCGAGTTGATCCGCGACTCCGCGCTCACTTGTAGCGGACTTTTGACCCGCGCCGTCGGTGGCCCGAGTGTTTTCCCGCCTCAGCCCGAGGGAGTGATGAACCTCGGCCAGATGCACCGCCCCTGGAAGGCCGAGATCGGGCCGAACCGTTATCGACGCGGCCTTTACACCTTCTTCTGGCGCGCGACGCCGTACGCTTTCCTGATGACCTTCGACGGCCCCGGCGGTGTCCAGACCTGCACGCGTCGGATGCGTTCCAACACGCCGCTCCAGGCGTTGACGCTGCTCAACGACCCGGCGTTCGTCGAGATCGCCCGCGGGCTGGCCTCGAGAATCCTCGACGATGGTCCGTCGCCGCGTGACGACGGTGATCGGATCGAGTACGCCTTCCTTCTCTGCCTGGGCCGCCAGCCGCGGGATGCCGAACGTCGGACGCTCGAAGGATACCTGAAGGCCAGTCGCTCCCTGAGCAATGGTAGCCAACGCTCGGCATCCAAACCGCCGCCGGAATGGATCGGCCTGGCGCGGATTCTTCTCAACCTCGATGAGTTCGTGACGCGTGAATAAGTGCGTCCCGCTCGATCGACTTCGCGGGGCTTTTTCCCATGATCGACGATCGTGAACGGCAGGCATGGGCGTTGCGCCAGCGGACGCGCCGGCATTTCTTCGTGGATTGCGGCCTGGGGGTCGGCGCGATGGCGCTCGGGTCGCTTTTCGGTGCCGATGGCGTTGCGAATGCCGCGGATCGTGAGGCCGTACCCCGTTCCCGAAAAGCCCCCGCGCAGGGAGACTCCGACCCGCTGGCCGTCCGCCCCGGCCACTTCCCGGCACGGGCGAAGAACGTGATTTATCTCTTCATGGCGGGCGGGCCCAGCCAGCTTGAGATGTTCGACTTCAAGCCCCGGCTCCAGGCTTACACCGGGCAGCCGATCCCGGAGTCGTTCATCAAGGGGCGTCGGTTCGCGTTCATGGACTCGTTCACCAGGAACCCGCCGAAGCTCATGGGGACCACCCGCCGGTTCGCCCAGCACGGGCAGTCCGGCGCCTGGGTCTCTGAATTGATGCCGCATCTCTCTCGGATCGTGGACGACCTGGCGTTCATCAAGACGGCGGCCACCGACGTCTTCAACCACGCGCCGGCGAAGCTGTTCGCGAACACAGGGACCGTGCAGTTCGGACGGCCGAGCATGGGAGCCTGGGTCACGTATGGGATCGGCAGCGAGTCCTCCAGCCTGCCGGGTTTCGTTGTCCTGCAATCGGGTCCACGCGGCCCGCGCGGCGGTGCCGTGAACTGGTCGAGCGGGTTCTTGCCCTCGTCGTTCCAGGGGGTTCCGCTCCGTTCGGGCGGCGATCCGATCCTCAATCTCGCCACGCCCGAGGGAATCTCCGTCGACCGCCAGCGACGGACCATCGAGACGATCAACGACCTCAACCGAATGCATCTCGACGCAACGGAAGATCCCGAGATCGCCACCCGGATCAACTCGTATGAGGTCGCTTATCGGATGCAGACCAGTGCTCCGGAGCTAATCGACCTGACCTCCGAGACGCCCGAAACCTTGAAGCTCTACGGCGTCGAGCCGGGCAAGCCCAGTTTCGCGACGAACTGCCTACTGGCTCGCCGGCTGGTGGAGCGGGGTGTCCGGTTCGTCCAGCTTTATCACACCGACTGGGACCATCACGGCGGCCCGGGGCAGACGATCAACCGCGATCTGGACACGGTCTGTCGAGAGATCGACCGCCCCTGCGCTGCGCTGATCCGCGACCTGAAGGCGAGGGGGCTGCTCGATGAAACGCTGGTCGTCTGGGGAGGTGAGTTCGGTCGGACGCCGATGGGAGAAATTCGCGAGTCGATCGGCCGCAATCATCACATCGACGCGATGACCGTCTGGATGGCCGGCGGCGGTGTCCGGCCGGGGATCACGTTTGGCGAGACGGACGAGTTCGGCTTTGCCCCGGTTGCCAGTCGCGTCCATGTCCACGACATCCAGGCGACGATTCTCCATCAACTCGGACTCGATCACCTGAAGTTGACGTATCGCTTCCAGGGCCGCGACTTCCGTCTGACCGATGTCGGCGGGCGAGTTGTCGAGGAGATCCTGACCTGAACGGCGCGGGCCTCGCCAAAGGAACTTCCCTCGGGTCGGGATGGTCAGCCCGAAAGCCACTCATCGCGACCTGCCGCGACGAAAGCGTCGTCGTTCAACTCGGGATACGAGCGATAGACCCGGTCGATTTCGGCAGCCTGGCCCGGGCTCAGGCCCTCGTCCGGGTCGAGGCACCAGATTCCCTCCAGCAGCCCCTGGCGGCGGAGGACCTCGTGCAGCCCGGCGATGCAACCGCGGAAATTGTGGGCGGCGTCGAAGAACGCCGCGTTGGCGTCGGTGATCCGATAACCCGTCGCGAGCAGGTCGGTCGGGATGGTCCTCGCCCGCGAGGCGGCCTGGCAATCCGTGTGGATCGCCACGGCCTTGCTCGTCCAGACCGACCAGTGGCCGAGCAGACCGCCGACGATTCGACGCTCCACCGGGCCTTGCGGCGTGTCGACGCAAAAGGGAGTCACGAGATCGGCGACGATGGCGTCGTCGTTTCCCGTGTACAACGCGATATCGTCCCGCCCCGACTCAGCGACGGCGCGGATGACGTCGAGGGTCTTGTAGCGGTTAAACGGCGCGATCTTCACCGCGACGACACCCTCGAGCTCCGCCCAACGCCTCCAGAACCGGTACGGTAAGGGCCGCCCGCCGACGCTCTCCTGGAGGTAAAAGCCAAACACCGGCAGGATCGCGGCGATCTCGCGGCAGTGAGCGACCATGTGATCGACGTCAGCAGCGATCAGGGCGGACATACTGAGCAGCGCGGCGTGATATCCAAGGTCGCGGGCCACTCTTGCCTCGTAAACGGCCGCGAGTGTCGGGCCGTACACACCGGCGACGCGGATCATGGGCTCGCCTCGTCTCGCGTCGGCACGATCCAGCTCTTCAGCCGCCAGGGCGAGCACCGGCTCCAGCAATCCGTGCTTTTTGTGCCGGATCGCGAATTGCGTCGTGTGAACCCCCACGGCCAGCCCGCCCGCACCGGACGCGGCATAATAGCGTATGAGAGCCCGCTGCCGCCGTTCGTCCAGCCGGCGCTCCGCGGTGAGGGCCAGAGGCATGGCCGGGATGACTGCACCTCGATTGAGGGCCGAGCGGAGGGTCGTCGGCAGGGTCGGCATGAGGCGTCTCCGCAACAGGGATCGAATCGTTTAGAAGCGTCCATTGCTCGCCTGGAAGTGGGTCGGCTTGCCGAGCGTCTCACCGCCTCGCGCCATCCAGTCGGCGACCCAGGCGATCAGTCTTTCGGCGTCGACGGCCGGCGCCCCGAAGAGCCGATGTGCCCTCCCCGCATCATTGAGCAGGGCTTCCGATCCCTCCTGGCCGACGAATCGGGCTGGCCTGCCAAGGAGGCGCCCGAAGGTCTCCGCGACCTCGCGCACCTTCAGAATCTCCGGGCCGGTGACGTTGAGCACGGCGGGCGGGACCTCGGCCTGGTCAAAAGCTTGCAGGGCCATCGCATTGGCGTCGCCCTGCCAGATCACGTTGAACGCCCCGACGGTCAGGTCGATCGGCAAACCGTCGCGCACGCGCTCGGCGATGTCGACGAGTACGCCGTACCGCACCTCCGCCGCGTAGTTCAGGCGGATCAGAACCATTGGGATGCCGAGGGAGCGGCTGAAGTACTCAAAAATCCGATCCCGGCCCAGGCAGCTCATGGCATACTCTCCTTGAGGAGCCGGCGGATCCTCCTCACGCGAGCCGGGAGAGTCGGCGGGTACGGGGCCGTAGACGTTCCCCGTCGAGAAGGCCACGATCCGACTCGACCGATACCTCCGGCAGACCGGCCCGGGGAGATACGCATTCATGGCCCAGGTGGCTGACTCCTGGCCGGTGGTGCCGAACTTCCGCCCCGCCATGTAGACGATGTTGGGCGCCTCGGGCAGGTGTGCCAGGGCCTCCTCGTCGAGCAGGTCGGCGCGGATCGTCTCGACGCCGTGGGCCTGCAACCGACCCTCAACCGCCGCGTCGGTGAAGCGCGCGACACCGATCACTCGACGGCGGACGCCGGCCATGTCCGAGGCCCGCCTCGCCATGCGCGCGAGGGTCGGCCCCATCTTGCCGGCCACCCCGAGGAGAATGATATCGCCCTCGAGCCGAGCCATCGCCTCCAGGACCCCCGCCGTCGGTGCGCTGAGCTGATCCTCCAGCTCCTCGATATCACGGATCATATGATCTGGCTCCTGTGCCGGGACGCTTACTTAACCCATCTCAGGACCCGAACTGGCCCAGATCCGTTCGAGGTCCTCGGCAACGCTTTCGCCACGCGTCATTCGCCAGAGCGGGCGGCTGATCTTGAGGCCTCGATCGGCCGCCCAGGCCACCGCGGCCACATTATCGGTCGGGATGTCGATGACGATTGGATCACCTTCGAGCATCGCGGACACACTGTCGAGCAGGGCAACTCCGGTTTCCCGATCCGCAATGCACGGCCCGACCTGATCGGCCGAAGACCCGGGGCGCCACATCGCGTAACCGCGGACGGAACCGCCGGATGACCTCGCCAGTAGGAATCTCCCTGGGTTGTCATCAACGAGCCGATCGATCAGATTCTGACGATCCGTTCCGGTGACCGAGCAATCCAGGGCCGCCGCCTCAGGCCGATCCCCAGGTTGTCCGGAGCGGATTCCCGCATCGAGGCGAGCCCCACTCGCGACGCCAGCAAAGCGCAAGACTGCGAAGTCGACGCGAAACCCCATCGCCTTGTAGAGCGGTCGTCCCGCGGGGGTTGCATCCAGCCGGACCGATCGCACGCCGACTTCCTCCAGGCGTTGCAAGGCCCGACGCAAGAGCGACGTCCCGATCCCATTCCCTCGGTGAGGCTGAGCGACAAGGAGCATGGCGACCCATCCGATCGGGCCGAAGCGACAGGTCGTCACCGATCCGATGACTTCCCCGGCATGGACGCAGACGAAGCACCCACCCTCGGAGAGGGCCAGGAACCGGTGCCAGTCGGCCGCGACCTGGTTCCAGCCTGCCTGGTCCTTCAACCGGATGCCATCGGGGATATCGGCTTCGCTCATCGGCCGGATGTGCATCCTCGCTCCCCTTCCGCACGGCAAGGCGGGGCCGGCCCCTCGCGGCCCGGTTCCAGTCTACCGTCTGGTACGGATCGCCATCGACGGCAAGGCCCATCGTGACGTTCCGTCGGCCGCTCCGCCCCGCATGTCGTCAGCCTCTGAGCGGTGGAGAATCGCCTGAGTTTGGACCAGGGGCCATCGACGCCAGTTCCATCGAGATCACCGCGATCCCCGAACGGCTCAAGAAGATCGACGTCCGAGGCGGGATCGTAAGATCGACGCGAGGGCGGGTGCAGAAGGCGATCGCCGAGGAGATCATCCGCGGCAAGGCCGACGACCTGCTGCCGCTGAGAGGGAACCACAAGTCGCTGCATCGGGCCGTCATCGAGCAAATCGATGAGCGGCTGGAGGGGGCTCAGGAGCTTTCTCCATCGTTCTCCCGCCGGATGGAAACTTTAGTTGAGATTCTTGTCGATCTGGCTCTGGGCTCCTGAGTTGTTCATCAGGCCGTGCATCGTCACGATCACCGTTCCCGATCCGAGGCTTCCCTTGACAGGATGGGCATCGGGGACGTACTTGAAGTCAACCGAGCCAAGCGAGAGGCCCCAGTAATTGACACTCGCCGGAGGGAGTCCCTGGCTAAGCGGACTCACGGGCAGGCCCTGGGCATTGAAGTAGTTCGCGGGGAAGTTGCTCCGGCCGGGGAAGGCCGTTCCGGTCTCGGCGAACGGACCGGAACTCGATTGATTCGCGTCCGAGATCCAGTAGAGATGAGTCGGCAGTCCGTGGACCTCACTCCCCGGCGGCCCGACAAAATCCACGATCAGCAACGAACTGTTCTGGAGATAGTTCGCTCCCACCAGGCTCATGTTGCCGTAGATGACCGGGCTCGGCGCCGAGGCTGAGGGCTCGATCACGGCGAATTGAAAATAGGTCCGGTGCGACAGATTGCTCCCACCCGCCTTGCCATATCCGTGGATCTTGACGGATTGCTGGCTGAATCCGCCGGGTCCGACGGTGTAATGACCGATCCCCCGGAAGTCGAACGACTCGCGCTGGATCTCCGCGGCGGTCGGCTGTGGCGTCCCGGGCGGATAGAGGATCGGGACGAACTGTTTCACGTCGGGTGTCGGATAGTGGTGTCCCGGGAGTGTCGGTCCAAGCGGGTGCGACGTCAGCAGGGTACGCACCTCGAGCGGCTCGATTGTCGGACGTCGAAAATGGCCGCCACGACGGCCCGGGGCGATTCGTTCCATCGGACTCCCTCCGGACCTTCGCTTACATGATGAACTTCGAGACCGGGCTCACGATCCCGCTGGAGTTGATTAGCCCCTGGAAGGTCACCACGACCCGGCCCGATCCATTGGTTCCGGGAAGAGGATGCGTGTCGGGGAGGTAATGGAGATCGACCACGCCCGCCCCCTGCGTGAACCCGCTGCCCGGCACGACACCACCAGGCGCCGCGTACGGGCCGGCGCTGGTGTTCGCGTCGTAGGCCCAGGTCAGGCGGGTTGGCAGGGCGTTGGGCGACGACCCCGGAGCTGGCGTCCCGTGCAGGTCGAGCACCGTCATGCTTCCCGACTGGAGATAATTCTGACCGAAAAGCGCGGCCGTACCCGTGATCTGGTTGGCAAAGAGATTTCCGGGTGTCGGTGTCGCCGAGGGGTCCGACGGCGGGTAGATCGCGATGTTGAACTTCCCCTTGTAGAACTGATTCGAGCCGCCTGTGACGCCATACAGGTGGATGGTACTGGCCCGATCGGAGAACCGGGGCGGGCCGATCGTGTATTTGCCCACCCACCGCGCCGTGAAGGTCTCGCGACGGATTTCCTGTGGGGTCGGGGTGCCGGGCGGAGTGCTCGGATTGTAGATGGCGGCGGCTACCTGCTGGAGCAGGGCGGGGTCGAGGAACGACCCGGGCGCTCGCTTGCCGAGCAGTCCGTTCGGCGAATCGGGGTGCGCGACGATCGCCGATGGGCGAGTCGGGAAGGGACGTGGCGCCGCCCCGATCGTCGCCGGCGAGGACGCCGACAGCAATTCCCGGGTCTCCAAACCCTCTAGACCGGGCTGGAGTCGGAGCCGGCTGGGCCCGGTCGAGTGCGATCGCCTGCGCATCGGGACCCTCCTCCCTTAGTTGATGCTCTTGTAGAGCGGGTTGGTCACGCCGGTGGTATTGATGAGCCCCTGCACCCGCACGAGCACCGTCCCGGACTGCCGGGCGCCGGACGCATGAGGGATGCCGGTCGGGATGTACTTGAGGTCCACCACACCCCCGCCCACATTGTTCGAGACGGCTCCGCCATTGCCGCCCACGATCGGCGACGAAAGGCCCGAGGGCGTGACGAGCGTGTAGAGCGGGACCGAATAGACCCCCCCGGTGACGCCGCCTGTGTCGAGCATGAACTGGAGGTGCGACGGGAGGCCGTGATCCAGCGTCCCAGGCGCGTTGCTGGCAACGCCCGGAAGGTTGGTCATCTCGGCGAACAGCGAACTCCCCGATTGCAGCGCGTCGGCCGGAAAGAGGCTCAAGAGCCCCGCGACCTGCCCGGCCATCGGGTCGTTGGTTGTCGGCGAGGCCGAGGGATCGGCCGGCGGAAACAGGATGAGCTGTGCCCTCGCGTGCGACGTCTGATTCGAGGTCACGTTGCGTCCGTTACTGTAAATATGGATCGTCGCCGATTGGTTGGAGAACCGAGGAGGGCCCACGTAATAATGGCCGACAAACTCCATCCAGAAGGTTTCCCGGTGAAGCTCGGCCTTCGTCGGCTGCGGGACCGCGTACGTTCCGGCCGGGAACGTCTGATTGCCGACCGCTGTGGTGGTCGTCGTGGTGATCGGCGCGTAAAGCGAGGCCGCGACCTGCTGCAAAATGGCCGGCTTGACCCAGCCCGGATTCCCCGACGACCCGCCGCCCACATGCAGAGTCGACAGCATTGCGCGGGGCTCGAGCCCTTCGAGCGTCGGTCGGCGGGACCGAACTTGCGATCGTCGGTTCATGGCAGAATCCGTTCCCCGACGGCGGTGTTGAGGTCCAGTATCGCTCGACGATGCCGAACCAGCGCGTCCCGGTACTGCTTGACGGCCTCGTTGTACGAGAGTTGCGCCTCGAGGAAATCAAGAATACTCGACTCCCCGGCGCGGTAGAGTTTGTAAGCGGAGTCGCGCATCTTTCGGTTGGCCGGGATGATCTCGTTCTGAAACTCCCGAACACTCATGAGGCTCTGGCGAAGCTCCTGCTCGGCGTCGAGAACGTCGCTAACCACCTGCCGCTCGGTGCTCGCCGCCTGCACGGCCGTCTGGTCTCGGTTGATCTTCGCCCGCGTGATGTTGCCCTGATTGCGGTTGTAGAGCGGAACCGTCGCCGTGAGCCCCAGCGTCCACGAATAGGCACTCTGAACGCCGAGATAGGTGTTGTTCTGAAAGGTGTAAGGTTGATAGAGAACGAAAACGTCGGGATAGGCATCGGCCTTCGCGGCGCGGATATCGGCCTCGGATCTTTTGATCCCCATCTTGATCGCGTGGAGGTCGGGCCGGATCTCGAGCGCCGCTCGAATTAACTCCTCACGCTTCATTGGAGCAGGACGGAGCTTGCCGATCGGGTCGCGAACCTCGAACGTTTCGGCGTCGTCGAAGGAGAGGTTGAGCATCAGGATCACCGCCCGGTTCGCCTTGTACTTCGCCTGAAGCGCCTCGCGCACCTGAAGCTCGGCCTGCTCACGCTTGGCCCGGACCGCCAGAAGGTCAGACTCCTTGACCTGCCCCCCCCGGTACAACTGGCCCATCCGCTCCTCCAGCCGACGAATGCCGCTGGCATACGTCTCGCTGAACTTCACCGTGAGCGCCGCGGCGACCGCGTCAACGTAGACCGTGTACAGGTTGTCGATCAGGTTGCGAACGGCGTCCTGAAGCTGGGCCTCGGTCACACGCTTCGCCATCCGATACTGAAGGGTATGGGCTCGACGTTTCCCTGTAATATCGAGGGGATAGTTGATGTTCACGTCGCTCTGTTGCGGACCTCCAGGGCGAAGGAACGAGTAGTGGCCGTAGGGGAGGAGCTGATAATCGGCGTAGAAGATGGGGTTATTCCGAAGGCTCGCCGTGAGGATATCGGCCTCGGCCATCGGAATTTCCATCCGGTATGCGATCAGATCGAGGTTCTGCTTCATCAGCAGGTCGATGGCCTGGTCGATGGTCAGCCCGCCGGTCGGGCCCTCGTAGTTTTCGGGGAGGTCGAGGTCGCCATAGGCGGGGATGTCCTGCTCCTGGATGGGCTGGACGGCGAACGGACTGCCCTTGACGTTCGTCCGGAAAACCGGCGCCCTGGGAATCGAGAGTGCCGCGGCCGGGACGTGGCTTCCCGCCGGACCCGGCCGGCCACTGAACGGCGCAATCGATGCCCCCTGCATCCCGGGGAAATCCGCGGCGCCGAGTGGAACACCGATTGTGCTTCCACCGGCCGCCGCGCCGGGCGGCGCGCCAACGTCGAACTGCGGCCCCTGCGCGATCGCCCGGCATGGGGCCATCAACAGCAGCGCCGCGGCCGAGGTGAGCAGTATCCGCGCAACCGGCAAGCGGCACCGGTACGCCATGCGATGGCCCATCCCGATCGACCTCCTGTCGTCGGATGATCCGCGAATCGGAATCGCTCGGGGCCGGCATCCTGCCCACCCCGCCCGGGATTGAAGAAATCCCGCTGATATGAAGGACGGCGGGAACTTAACCAAAACCCCGAAGGCTGGAAAGGTCAATCGCCAGTCCGGCCGAACGCAACGCCCGCCAGTGCGTCGAGGATCAGATCGGGCTCGATCCGCGCCTGGTCGCCGAAGATGGGAGGCGCCAGCAAAACCGCGTCGCCGCCGGTCCAGACCACGACCGGATCCGCACCAAGGTCCGATTCCTGCCGGGCGAGTAGCTCGCGAACGGCCCCGACGATCCCCCAGAATATCCCCGCTTTCAGCGAATCGACGGTGCCACGGCCCCAGGCCGGCGGCGTCCGGCTCAGTTCGATGAAGGGTAGCTGAGCCGTCATCAGATTGAGGGCACGGGCCGTTTGACCGAGCCCCGGCGCGATCGCGCCGCCCTGCCAGACCCCTTCCGTCGTGATCCGCTCCACGGTGATCGCCGTGCCGCACATCACGACCAGCCCGGGCCGACCTCGGGGGACAATCCGGGTCGCCCCAAGGACCGCGAGCGCCCGGTCCGACCCTCCTGACTCGGCTCCCTCGACGTCCTTCGGCACCGGAACCTCGGCCGCCGACCGAATCCAGGTAACCCGCCCAATCCTTTGATCGGCCAGGAACTTCTCCAGCCGATCGGCGACCGGCGGGTTGACCGTCGAAACGGCCCAGCAGGCCTCGCCGCCTCCCGAGTCGTGCTTCCATCCCGCCCAGGCTTCGCCCCACGCGGAAGGGTCGTCCAGCGGCATGGCGATCGACTCGGCAATCCGTCCCGAGGCGTCGAGCCTTCCCCACTTCAGCCGGGTATTACCCAGGTCGGCGACGACTCGGATCATGCCGGCGCGCTCGTGACAGCCTCGGCCACGGAAGGAATTGCCGATGTTTCACCCGTCGCGGGAGCCTCGGGCTCGGCCGTCTTTCGCAGCTCGACCAGCGCTCCGACAATCCGGTGGAGCAAGGGCGGAATGCCGCGGCCAGTGACCGCGGAGATTCCGGGAACCTCGCGACCCAGCTCCGCCTCCATCCGCTGGCGAGCCTCCTCCGCGCCGGTGACGTCCATCTTGGTCGCGACCAGCAGTTCGGGCCGATCGGCGAGCTTCGGGCTGTACTGCGCCAGCTCGTTTCGGATGGTCCGATAGTTCTGGAGAGGATCGGAGCCGTCGATCGGGACAGCCTCCACCAGATGCACAAGCAGATGCGTCCGTTCGACGTGCCGGAGGAACTCGTGCCCGAGTCCGTGGCCGGCGTGCGCTCCCTCGATCAGTCCGGGGATATCCGCGACGACAAAATTCATGTCCTCGGCCAGCACAGTCCCGAGGTTCGGATACTTCGTCGTGAACGGGTAATCGGCGATCTCGGGATGCGCCCGGGAGATCCGCGAAAGGAGCGTCGACTTTCCGGCGTTCGGCAGCCCAATCAGCCCGACATCGGCGATCACCTTGAGTTCCAGCGTGATCCAACGATCCTCGCCCGGCAGCCCCTTCTCGTGTTGCCGGGGCGCCCGGTTGGTCGACGACTTGAAATGCGCGTTGCCATGCCCGCCCCGTCCGCCACGCGCGACCACGACCCAGTCGCCCGCTTCGCGCAGATCCTTCAGGACGAATTCGCGGTCCCGATCGCGGACGATCGTTCCGGGTGGAACCTCGATGATCAGGTCGTCGGCACCCCGGCCGAAGCAATCGGAGCCCTGCCCATGCTCGCCTCGGCTGGCACGCCAGTGCCGCTGGTGCGAGAGATGCGCGAGGTTGGTGAGCCCCTCGACGGCCCGGATCGTCACGTGACCGCCGCGACCACCGTCGCCGCCGTTCGGGCCGCCTCTCGGCGCGTACTTCTCGCGACGGAAGCTCATGCAGCCGTCGCCGCCGGCCCCGCCGCTCACGAAGATGGTCACGCGGTCAACAAACATGATGCCCTATCAAGGGTGAAAAACAAGCAGGTCAGGCCTCGCAGCCTGACCCACCGCAAAATTCTCAGGTCACGTGGATTCAGCCCTGCGCCACGGCCGTCTCAAGCGGGAGGACGTTGATCCGGCGCCCGCCTCGGTCGAACATGACGGTCCCCTCGATCAGCGAGAAGAGCGTCCAGTCGCGACCGACGCCGACATTCCGCCCCGGCTGCCATCGCGTCCCGTGCTGCCGGCAAAGAATACTCCCCGCGCGGGCGAACTGGCCGCCGTAGAGCTTGATTCCGAGCATCTGAGGATTCGAGTCGCGGCCGTTGCGGCTCGAGCCCTGTCCCTTTTTGTGAGCCATTGGAGATCCGGTCCTGCGTGATCCGAACGGAGAACCCGACGACCCGACGCCCGCGGGTTTTCCCCTCGCGCATCATTCGGGCCAGACGGGCGGTTGTCAATTCCGGTGCAATTCATGAGGATAGCGGAATGCGGGCCGGGCCGGCAAGCCAGGATTCGCCCCCCCGTCAATCAATCCCTCCCGGGGAAGGAACCATTGATGGAGTCAAAGCCGAAGGCCGTCGTCCTGCTCAGCGGCGGTCTGGATAGCGCCACAGCCCTCTTCGAGGCCAAAGCCGCTGGGTTTGATTGCCAGGCACTGACGATCCGATATGGTCAGCGTCATGCCGTCGAGATCGAGGCCGCCCGAAAGGTCGCCCAGCTCGCCGGGGTCGCACGCCATGTCGAGATCGAGATCGACCTCCGGGCCTTCGGCGGGAGCGCCCTGACCGACGACCTCGACGTCCCCCGCGACCGTCCCGACGAAGCCATCGCACAGGGCATCCCCATCACCTATGTCCCCGCCCGAAACACCGTCTTCCTCTCGATGGCCCTCGCCTGGGCCGAATCGATGGGTGCATTCGACCTTTTCATTGGGGTTAACTGCGTCGACTATTCGGGCTATCCCGACTGTCGACCGGAATTCCTTCAGACCTTCGAGAACCTGGCCAATCTGGCCACCCGGGCGGGGGTCGAGGGCGAGGGGACGTATCGCATCCACGCTCCGCTTCTTCGGCTCGACAAGGTCGAAATTATCCGTCGGGGCCTTGAACTGGGCGTCGACTACGCGATGACGCATAGCTGTTACGACCCAGCTCCGGATGGAACCTCCTGCGGGCGGTGCGATGCCTGCCGCATCCGGCGGACCGCCTTTGATCGGATCGGTATGGCAGACCCGATCCGGTATGCCGACGCGGAAGGATAGGCGTCCTTCCGCGACCGGGGCTCACCAGTAGACCCACTCGTAGGCCGGGTCGGCGAACTCGATCTCACGCTCGTCGAGATTGCGTTCGTCGCCGTGCCGGATGAAGTCGAGCCGGAGCGTCTTGTACTTCGCGACCGGCTTGCCGCCCCCCTGCGTGGGAACCTCGATGTAACCGTCGGAGAGTCCCCGGACATAAATGCTGAACCGGTCGGCCTTCGGGTCCCACCGATCCCAGGTGGCGACACCGAAAACGGCGTCGTCCACGTTGGGCTTGGTGCTCGGCGGGATCATCCCAATCACGTCGACCGCGCCCAGCACGGGGATCGATTCATCTTCCCGGCGCCGGATGACCTGCACGGCCTCGGGGATCACCTCGTCCTCGAACCGTTGACCCTTCTCGTTGACCATGACGAACTGCGGGGCGAACATTCGCGGCGCACCGGTGCGATTCGCGACCTTGTAATACAGATAGAAGACCTGCTTGCGTCCTTTTCCGGGGATCTCGACGGTACGGAGCCGGAGTTTCTTGCAGGCGAAGTCGAGGACCCAGATGCCCTTTTTGTCCCTCGGCAGGAGCGAGGCGTCGACCATCTCGTAGTTGTAGAGGACGCGATCCTTGGGAACCGGGATGGTTTTCAGGGTCTTATCCAGCCGGAAGGGTGGGACCGGCTCGGGTCGGGCATCGTCCTCGGGTTTGTGATAGGGGTTGGGCTGGGCGGCGCCGGCGTTATTTTCGGCCGGGGGCGGTGCCTCCTGTTGGGCGATGGCCGGAAGGACCGTCGCCATCGAGAGACCAGCGGCCATCGCCGCGGCCCACCACTTGCCGGCGAGGACCGGCCGGAAATCCTGACCCCGTCGTGATCTGGACACGGGAATTCTCCCCAGCATGGGTGAGCGGATACGCGGGACTGGCGTTGAGGGAACGGCCGATCGGCCGGGAGGGGACCGCAAGCTCTCGGGTCCATCCCAATAAGTAGACCGATCGGGAAAAAACCGTCAAGCGCAGTTCTCCCCAGGTCAATGTATCCGACGCCGACCGGGGGCGCCGAGGGAAACGCTCGACCGCGACTCGCCAGGATAACGCGGGGTCAGGGTTGAAAGCATCGGAGCGATTTTTACAATGGGACCTGTCGCGATAGTGGGAACGACGGGGCCGGGAGCCAGGCCAGGTCAGGCCGGAGGGATCGCCTTGCTGGATCGCATCACTCGAAACTGCGCCGCGTTGGGGTTCCTGGGACTGCTCGCCTGCCCCTGGTGGGCGATGGCCGCTGGGTTCGAAACCGTCATCCTCAAGGACGGCCAGCGCATTGTCGGCGAGGTGGTCGCCGAGAAGTCCAACGCACTTTATGTGGATCTCGGTTACGACCTGGTTCGCATCCCCAGGGACCAGGTTCTCCGCCGGGCCAGGGGAGACTCACCCGAGGCCGACTCGCCTCGTCCCGAGGCAAAGGGAACCGAACTCGACTCCTCGGGACTCTACACCTCCGGCAAGCTCAAGCCGGCCGGGGTCAAGGATCTGGTCGGCCGTTTCGGTGAGGCGGTGATCTCGATCGAAACACCCAGCGGGAAGGGGTCGGGATTCCTGATCAACGACGAAGGCTATGCCATCACCAATGCTCACGTGATCCAGGGCGAGACGCGGGTCTCCGCCATCCTCTACCTGAATGCTCCCGGCGGCCTGAATCGTCGTCGGATCGAGGATGTCGAGATCATCGCCTTGAATCCCTTCTTCGACCTGGCCCTGCTGAAGCTTCCTCTGCCGAAGGGGCTGAAACCTAGCCATGTTGTGCTGGGTAATGTCGAGGACATCAACGTGGGAGACCTGGTCTTCGCGGTGGGGAATCCGCTGGGTCTGGAACGAACGGTCACGCAGGGAATCGTGAGCAACCGGAGCCGCGACATTGAGGGACAGATCTTCCTTCAGACGGATGCGGCGATCAATCCCGGGAATTCGGGCGGTCCGCTCTTCAACCAGAGGGGCGAGGTGATTGGCGTGAACAGCCGGGGCGCTCATGCGGCGATGGCCGATAATCTCGGCTTCGCCATCCCGGTGACCTACGTCAAGCAGTTCTTGCACCACCGGGAAGCTTTCTCGTTTGACAAGGCCAACCCCAACAGTGGTTATCGCTACCCCGACCCACCCCGTCGGGTCGTCGCTGGACGACCCGAGGGACTTCAGGCTGGGACAAGCGATCGTGCATCCTCGACCTCGTCGACGCCGGCGACCAACCGGCCTGCACACGACGGAGAAAAATCCGGATCGGCCTCGAAGTCGCGCTGAGTCGCGTTTTTAAGGCAGAGAGCAGGTAGGCAGGCGGATCGGACCAACCCGCGAACTCAGCGGTGGTCCCCACGGTTCCTCGATCGACACGCACGCCGGTCACCGCCGGCCCACCGAGACTCAGGCGCGGAGCCTGAAGGATCGCAAAAGAGACCCCGGCCCGAGTGTCGGCGGTTCGTCTTGCCCCTCCGTGCCGGTGAGCCGGGGGGCCTGGAACGAATGGAGTGTTGTCTGATGCACAAGGCCAAGCGGGCGATTATTCGCCTGGCCCTCGCCGGATGGTTGGGATTCCTCGGCGCCGCGATGCCGGCGGCCAGCGCCCGGGCGGCCACGCCCCCGGAACGCATTCTCCCCGACTCGACTCTCCTCCTGTTCAAGGTCGCCGATGCCAAGGCGTTTCGTGAGGCCTTCCGGGGCAGCCATTACGGCCAGCTCTGGAACGATCCCGCGATGAAGGAGTTCAAGGACAACGTTCTCGCCAGGCTCCAGGAGGGTACCAAACCCCTCAAGGAGAAGATCGGCGTGGATCTCTGGGAGCTCTCCGAGCTGCCCCAGGGCGCCCTTTCCCTCGCCGTTGTTGCCCGGGAAGATCCTAAATTCCCCGTCGCCCTCATTTTCATGGCCGACGCGGGTGACAACAAGGAGAAGATGGCCGAGGTTCTCGCCAAGGCGACCAAGCAGGCACAGGAGGCCGGCGCCAAGGCTTCCGAGGAAGCGTTCAACGGGATGACCATCCACATCCTCCGCGACGATGAGGAGAAGAAGGACAAGGACAAGGAGGAGAAGAAGGACGGTAACGAGGCCGACGTTTCGCTCGCCTGGACTCAGTCGGAAAATGTCTTCTACTTCGCCGTGGCCTCGACCGGCACCGAGGCCGATGTCATCAAGGATCTGACCGCCCATCGCGAGGGCCGCGACAACGCCCTGGCCACCAACGACTCCTTCAAGAAGACGCTCGCCAAGGTCGATTCCGAGAAGGCTCATGTCCTCTGGTTTCTCGACATCAACCGGGTCGTCAAGCTCGCCCTCAAGGCCAGCGCCAAGGGGAATGAGGGGCAGATCCAGCAGAATGAGGTCCTCCTCCAGACTCTGGGTGTCGATGGCCTGAAGTCGGCCGGCGGTGCGTTCACCTTCGGTCCGGGCCGGTACGACACTCTCAGCAAGACCTTCTTCCTCGCCCCCAAGGCGGATGTCCGCGGCCTGCTCAAGGTCTTTGCCTTCACCCCCGCCCGGCTCCGGCCTGAGGCGTGGGTCCCCGCGACCGTCGCCGCCTACCAGACCATGAGCTGGGACTTTGACCAGGCGTACGACGCGATCGAGGCCGTCGTCAACCAGTTCCAGCCAGGAATGATCAATCTCCTCGAGCAGCAGCTCGTCGGTCCCACCGGCGGTGCCCCGCTCAGCCTCAAGAAGGACTTCTTCGGCCCGATCGGCAACCGGATCACCGTCATCACCGACTTCAAGCGACCCATCAAGGAAGACAGCCAGCGCTACCTGATGGCCGTCGCGCTTGAAAACTCCAAGGCGTTCCAGGAAACTCTCACCCGGATCTTCGAGATCGCTCAGGGCGCTCCGAAGAAGCGGGAGTTCCAGGGCACGACGATCTATGACGTCGAGATGCCGAATATTCCCAACCCGAACGCCCCAGGCGCCCAGCCCTTCAAGGGGCCGATCAGCTTCGCGGTCGCCAAGGATGCCTTCCTGGTCACGACCGACACCTCGCTCCTCGAGCAGGTCCTCCGCCCCGGCGCCTCGGCGCTGGAGGAAAATGCCGCCTTCCAGTCGGTCGTCAAGGAAATGCCCGAGCAGGTCAGCGGCATGACCTTTGTCCGCCCCGAGGAGTCCGCCCGCTTGCTCTACGACCTGGTCAAGAGCGGAGAGTACGGCAAGGCGACCCAGCAGTTGCTCGGCAACAATGCCCGTGGACCTCGCCCCGCCCAGGTTCCGCAGCTCGACAAGGTCATCCCGGCCGACAAGCTCCCTGACTTCTCCGTCTTCGCCAAGTATCTCACGCAGGGCGGCAGCTTCAGCGTGATGGACGATGACGGCCTGACCATGACCGGCTTCACCCTGAAGCGTCAGGGCCCCTGACGACTTCCGGTCCAGAAACCACAGAGACACAGAGCCACAGAGCAAGAAAACCGCGGATCGAATCCGATCTTTGTTTGGTTCTCTGAGTCTCCGTGTCTCTGTGGTTCCTTCCATGACTCCGACCCACTCCCCGCGCGCCATTCGCCTCCGAGGCGTCCGGACTCACAATCTGAAAGGCCTTGACCTCGACCTGCCCCTCGGCCGGCTGATCGCCGTTACCGGGGTCAGCGGCGCGGGCAAGAGCTCGCTGGCTTTTGACACCATTTACGCCGAGGGCCAGCGGCGGTACGTCGAGACCTTCTCTCCATACGCCCGCCAGTTCCTCGAAAAACTTGACCGCCCTGACTGCGATCGGATCGACGGTATCCCCCCGGCCATCGCGGTCGGACGCACATCCGGCCGGCACTCGGGCCGGAGCACCGTCGGCACGATCGCCGAGATCCACGATGCGCTCGCTCTGCTCTTCTCTCGCGCCGGCGTGGTGATCTGCCGGAATTGCGGCGAGCATGTCCAACCCGCGACAACGGCCCACGTCTCCGCCGCGATCGACGCCCTCCCCGACGGGGCCCGATACGAGATCGCTTTCCCGATCGACGTCCTCCCCGGAACCGATCACGAGGCGCTGACGCGCTCTCTCCAGGCCGAGGGCTTCACAAGGATCGCGGTCGCGGGCCAGACCCTCCGGCTGGACGAACCCGGCCTGGTACTTCCGACATCGGGGACGTTCGACGTGATCGTCGACCGCCTGATCCGGGGCCGAGACGAACCCGGGCGCCGGCTCGACTCGATCGAATCGGCTTTCGCGAAGGGGCTGGGGCGTTGCCGTCTGCTCTCGGGCGAGGACGCCTGGACGTTCGTCCGCGGATGGCGATGCGCCCGATGCGGGACCGACCACATCGAGCCCCAGCCGAACCTCTTCCGCTTCAATCGCGGCCTGGGCGCCTGCCCGACGTGCGAGGGATTCGGCCGGACCTCCGAGCCCGACCTCGATCGGATCGTCCCCGACCCCTCGAAGACGATCCGGGATGGTGCGATCGCCCCGTGGACAACGCCCGCGTATCGCCCGTACCTCGACGAATTGCTGGCCGTTGGGGCCGAGCTGGCGATTCCGTTGGACGTTCCCTTCGCGCAACTCGATTCCGAGACGGTCGGCCGGATTGCGTCGGGCGTTCCCGGGACGGGGTTCGTCGGGCTGGACGGCTTCTTCCGCAAGCTGGAGCGGAAGACGTACAAGCTGCACATCCGCGTTTTCCTTTCACGATGGAAGAGTTACCGGCCGTGCCCGACCTGCCAGGGCGCCCGGCTCCGTCCCGAGGCGCTGGCGGTTCGGATCGCGGGCCGGAACATTGCCGAGCTGATCGCTCGGCCTGTCCGCGAGACCCGGAGATTCCTGGCCGAAATAGGAGGGCTCCGCGATCATCCGGTCGCGGCCCGCCCGGCCCGGCAGGTGGAGGACCGCCTTCGCTACCTCGCGGCGATCGGTCTCGATTACCTGACGCTCGACCGTCCCGCCCGCACCCTCTCGGGCGGTGAACTCCAGCGGGTCGTCCTGACTCGTGCTCTCGGCTCCGGACTGGTCAACACGCTCTATGTCCTCGACGAGCCTTCCGGCGGCCTGCACCCGGCCGAGATCGGCCGTCTGGCTGGCGTCCTCGGCGGGCTTCGCGACCTGGGCAACACGATCCTCGCCGTCGAGCACGACCCCAGCCTGATCCGCGTCGCCGATCACGTCGTCGACCTCGGCCCGGGAGCTGGCGAGGCAGGGGGGCGTGTCCTTCACAACGGCCCGCCGGAGACGCTCGCGACCGCGACCGCCTCGCCAACGGCCGACTACCTCGCAGGCCGGCTCCGTCCGAGACTTCCCACCTCCCGACGCCCCGGCATCGGCCGACGGCTCGACCTGATCGGCGCGAGCGGGAACAACCTCAAATCGATCGATGCGTCCTTCCCGCTGGGCCTTGTCTGCGTGGTGACGGGCGTCAGCGGTTCGGGAAAGAGCACTCTCCTTGAGGAAACTCTTTATCCTGCCCTTCGACAGGCAATCCACGACGAGCCGGGCTCGGCCGCGCCCTTCCAGGAGATCCGGGGCGTTGAGGGGATCGAGGCGGTCGAATTCCTGGATGCCTCTCCACTCTCCCGGTCCGGACGGTCGAACCCGGTGACCTATTTGAAGGCGTTCGACGAGATCCGCCGGACCTTCGCCGCGACCCACGACGCGAAGCTCCGGAACTACGACGCCGGACGGTTCAGCTTCAACGTCGAGGGAGGCCGTTGCAACACCTGCCAGGGCGACGGATATCTCTCGATCGATATGCAATTTCTTCCGGATGTCCTGGTCAAGTGCCCGGAGTGCCGGGGAACGCGATACCGTCCCGAGGTCCTCGAAATCCGATACCGAGGTAAGAACATCGCCGAGGTTCTCGATCTGACCGCGCGCGAGGCGTTCAGCTTCTTCCGGAACCGGCCAAAAATTCAGGCGGGCCTGCGACCGCTGCTGGAGCTGGGTCTCGATTATCTCCGGCTCGGCCAGCCCTCGGCGACACTCTCGGGCGGCGAGGCCCAGCGCCTGAAACTGGCCGGATTCCTCGGTCGGTCTCAGTCGGTCCTGCGAAAGGGCGGCAAGGCGTCGCACACGCTCTTCCTCCTCGACGAACCGACGGCCGGATTGCACCCCGCCGACGCTCTCAAGCTGATCGATGTCCTCGGCGCACTGGTGGAGCGGGGCCACTCGCTGATTGCCGTGACCCACAGCCTCGATTTAATGATGGCCGCCGACTGGATCATTGAGCTCGGCCCAGGTGCCGGCGAGGAGGGCGGCCAGATCGTCGCGCGGGGCACGCCCGAGCAGATCGCCGCGATGTCCACGGCGACGGGCGAGATCCTGGCGCGGGCGCTGCGTGAACCAGTCGAGGCGATCCGTCGTCAATAGTCCGTATAATGGACGGATCGAAGGGCGACGGATTCGGAGGCGACAATGGGCACTTCAGGTTACAACGGTCCGCTGGAGAAGGTCGGGCCGTGTCAGTGGCGGATTCCGAAGAGCTACCGGCCGGATATGCGGGTCGACGGGCTCATCTTCGCCGACGATGTCCTGATCGAGCAGATCCGGAAGGATCAGGGGCCCGAACAGGTGGTGAACGTCGCGACGCTGCCGGGCATCCAGTCGGCGAGTCTGGCGATGCCGGATATCCACTGGGGCTACGGCTTCTGCATCGGCGGCGTCGCGGCGACCGACCCCGAGGAAGGCGGCGTGATCTCGCCGGGCGGCGTCGGCTACGACATCAACTGCGGCGTCCGCCTGCTTCGCAGCGCTTTGGAGTGGAGCGACGCGAAGGACCGCATCCGCCCGCTGATCGACCAGCTCTTCCGCGACATCCCCACGGGCGTCGGCCAGAGCGGCCAGTATCTCTTCGACAAGCCGAAGCTCACGAAGCTGATGGAGCAGGGCTCGGCCTACGTCGTGAACCAGGGATGGGGGACCGAGCGCGACCTGCACTTCACCGAGGCCGGCGGCCGGCTCGATGGTGCCGATCCGGGCCGCGTGAGCGACCGCGCCATCCAGCGCGGTTACGACCAGTGCGGCACCCTCGGCTCGGGCAACCACTTCCTGGAGGTCCAGGTCGTCGACCGCATCCACGACAATGCCGCCGCCGAGGTGATGGGCCTTCACGAGGGGCAGATCACGGTCCTGATCCACTCCGGCTCGCGGGGCCTGGGCTACCAGGTCTGCGAGGACTTCCTCCGCGAGACGTTCAAGAACGCCCCGAAGCGGTACGGGATCGACCTGCCAGACTGGCAACTCGCCTGTGCCCCGGTCCGAAGCCCCGAAGGCCAGGCGTACCTCGGCGCCATGCGCGCGGCGGCCAACTACGCCTGGTGCAACCGACAGCTCCTGACCCACCAGGCGCGCGAGGTCTTCGCGCGGATTTTCGGCAAGCCGTGGACCGAGCTCGGCCTCGACCTCGTCTACGACGTCGCGCACAACATCGCCAAGTTCGAGGAGCACCGCGTTGGGAGTGAATCGAAGCAGGTCTGCGTCCACCGCAAGGGTGCCACGCGTGCCTTCCCGCCCGGCCACCCCGAGATCCCACCGGCCTACGCCGCGATTGGCCAGCCGGTGATCATCCCGGGGAGCATGGGAACGGCAAGCTGGGTGCTGGTCGGCCAGCCCGGGAGCATGGAGCACTCGTTCGGGACCACCTGCCACGGCGCGGGCCGGATGATGAGCCGGACGGCCGCCGTCAAGCTGGCCGCCGGCCGGCGGATCGACAAGGAGCTCGAAGGGATGGGCATCCTCGCCCGCGCCCGGGGCCACAAGGGTCTCGCCGAGGAACAACCCGCCGCCTACAAGGACGTCGATCACGTCGTCGACGTGGTCGACCGCGTTGGCATCTCGAAAAAGGTCGCCCGCCTGCGACCGGTCGGTGTGATCAAGGGCTGATTTATTGATCGGAAGCAGGAACTAAGCCTGGCTTCACGCCACGAACGATCGCCCGGACGCCCTCGATCCGGATCGATCCATCCTCGCGGAGAGTGGGCGAGAAGCCACGGACGCGGGGCCCGTCGAGCAGGGCCTTGCGGACGGCCTCTTTCGGCTGGTCGGGCGTTCCGCGATCGAACCACTCGTCGAAGTCGAGTTCGTAGAGATCCTCAACGAGCGTGATGTCGACCAGTCCGACGCCGGCGAAGAGGTCGACGATCTGCCCGCCGGTCGGGCTCGCCGTGTGCGACCGGTCGCGCGCCCGTTCCATCCACTGGTGGTGCGAGGCCCGATCCGGATCGGGATCGGTCAGGTGGTCGCAGACGACGAGGACCCCGCCCGGTCGGAGCAGCGCCACCTGTCGCCCGATGAACGCCGAGGGCTCCTCGACGTGGTGCAGCACATATCGGGAGATGGCTCCGTCGAACGGCCCGATCGCCTCGGCCTCGTGGTCGTAGACGGACCCCAGGACGAACCGGGCCCGGTCGCCCGATGACGAACAGCGAGACCGGGCGCGCTCGATCATCTCGCGTGAGAGATCCACGCCTACCACCCTCAGCCCGGCCCCCAGCAATGCGGAGGCGACCAGCCCCGGCCCGCATCCCGCGTCAAGGATGAGCCCGCCGGCCGGGAAATCGGCGATTCGAACCAGGTTTGCCAGCGCCACAGGGTCGCTCTGAACCGGCGCTCGCTCGAACTTCGCCGCCTGGCCGTCGAAGGCGGAGGCCAGTTCCCGATCGTGGTCGCTCATGGTGGGCTCATCTCGTGGGCCGGCGATCTTCCACTTGTCCCGAGCATGCCATGGCGGTACGCGGGCAGGGGAGGCTGACACGCTGGAACGTTCGTCGTGGACAGTCGAATGACGCAAGCGGATTGTATCTTCCTGGTTGTGCCGGGGCCAGCAGAAGGCCACCGAGACGGCTATTAAAAACGCATCGACGGCCTGATCCAGAGCCGTCATCGAAAACGGCCCGCATGAGACGCGCCCTCCCGAATAAGCCGACCCATCGCGATGGTTGGACCCGATCATCAGACCGATCCCAGCGCGGTCGCCAGCCACGATCGCGCATACGCCCACTCGCGGAACGCGGTCGCCCGCGAGATCCCCAGCACCTCGGCCGACTCCTCGATCGAGAGCCCGGCAAAGAGGCGATGGCGGGCGATCTCGGCCGACGACGGGTCTTCTTGCCCCAACCGCTCCAGTGCCGCGTCGAGGTCGAGGACCAGGTCGGGATCGGTGTCCGCATCGGAA
Organism: Planctomycetales bacterium; assembly: GCA_027449865.1. Lineage (GTDB taxonomy): Bacteria > Planctomycetota > Planctomycetia > Isosphaerales > Isosphaeraceae > JAKAUH01. Next base: position 40,813 of record DAIDKV010000141.1, on the reverse strand, counting down.
AACTCGGCGTCGATGGCGATCGTGCGCGTCGCTCCTCGTTTGCTGGCCTTGCGACTTCGAGCGTGGTCGACCAGAATCCGCTGCATCGCGACCGCCGCGGCGCGGAAGAAGCCGCTGCGGTCGGCGAACGACGCAGCGCCCAATCGAAGGTAAGCCTCGTGCACCAGGGCGGTGGCGTCGAGCGAGTGGCCGTCGCGCTCGTGCTTCAGCCGGGCGGCGGCCAGACGCTTCAGTTCGTCGTAAACCATGGGGAAGAAGCCCCCGTCGGCCGGGGCCTGGCTCATGGCTTCGAGCTTCCCGGCATCGGAGCTGTCTTCGGACCACCAGCCGATTTGTCCTCGAACGGGATCATGGCCTTCGCTTCCTTGCAGGCCAGCCACAGGATCAGGTCGTCTGCGTAGGCCACGCCGACGAGCGGATTCCGAGGATCCTCCGGTAACGGCTTCATCGATGCCACGGTCTGGGCCATCAACTTCTTCGCCTCGTCAACCTTCCCCTGTCGAAAGAGGCTCATGGCGCGGAAGAACGACGAGGTGCCGACCACCCAGGCGTTGTTCGGGTCGGACTTCGCGGCCTCGATCAGTGTCTTCTCGGCGGCAGCGAAATCGTCATGCCGGTATTCGGTCATGCCGAGGGTCATGAGTTTCCAGCCCCCACCGTGGCCAAGTTCCACCCCCTTGCGGGCGAGGGCCAGGGTTGCTTTGCGTTCCGCCTCGTCGGCAGACGGAAGAAGGCTGCACGCCTTGGCGGCGAGTTCCAGCATCAGGGGATCGGCCGAATCCCTGGCAGCCGCCAGAAACCTCTTCCTGTCGGCGGCGAACTCCGTCGCGAGTCCGAACCATGCCTCTAACGCCGCAAGTTTCATCCCGGCGATCATGTCGCCGGCCCTGACCACGGGCAACTTCGCTAGCAGCGCGATCGCCTCGCGCGTGCGTCCGGCTTTCTCATTCGAGCTGGCGAGGCTGCGCATGCAATCGAGCGTAATAAAGTGTTCGGGGCCCAGCTTCTTCTTCATTAGAGCCAGAGTCTCCTCGTAGAGCTTCAGCGCCCGGTCGTACTGGCCGGCGCCGTAATAGCTGCCGGCGAGGTTGTTCATGCACTTGAGCGTGTCGGGGTGGTCGGGGCCCAGCTTCGTCTTCCTCAAAACCAGCGTCTCCTCGAGGAGCTTCAAAGCCCGGTCTCTCTGGCCAGTGACGTAATAGCTGCCGGCGAGGTTGTTCATGCTGCTGAGCGTCATGGGGTGGTCGGGGCCCAGCTTCGCCTTCATCAAAACCAGCGTCTCCTCGCGGAGCTTCAAAGCCCGGTCTCTCTGGCCGGCGGCGGAATAGCTGGTGGCGAGATCATTCATACACATGAGCGTGTTGAGGTGGTCAGGGCCCAGCTTCGCCTTTATCAAAGCCAGCGTCTCCTCGCGGAGCTTCAGCGCCTGGTTGTACTGGCCAGTGGCATAATAGCCGCTGGCGAGGTCCATCATGCTCAAGAGCGTGTCGGGGTGGTCGGGGCCCAGCTTCGTTTTCCGCAGCGCCACGGACTCCTCGAAGAGCTTCAAAGCCCGCTGTTTCTGGTAGGCTCCGAGGTAGCTGGCGGCGAGGCTGTTCTGAGTCCTGAGCGTATCGGGGTGGTCGGGTCCCAGCTTCGCCTTCCGCAGAGCCAGGGTCTCCTCGCAGAGCTTCAGCGCCCGGTCGCTCTGGCCGGCGTCGGAATAGCTGATGGCGAGGTTGTGCATGCTCGCGAGCGTATCGGGGTGGTCGGGTCCCAGCCTGGCGGTGAAGGTGGCGCGGGCCTTCGTGAACAGCGCCATCGCCCGATCGGGGTAGCCCAGGCCCACCTGCGATCTCCCCAGAGTCATCTGCATCTTCGCCACCGTGAGCGGATCGCCGGTCGCCTCTCCCTCGATCTCGGCCGTTGCCCGGTCCAATCGCTCGCCCAGCACTGCCGACAGCGGCTTGCCTTCCTTCGCCGCGTTCTTCGGGTCGAGGTCCCGGAAGACCGAGCCGAGGATGTCGTTCATCTTGGAGACCTGCGCCAGCCGCTTCTCGGCCGCATGCCGCTGCTCCTCAGCGGCCCGCCGTTGTTCGGCCTCGGCGAGGCGTGCTTGCTCCTTCTCCGCTGCCTCGCGGATCGCGATCTGTTCCTGCCGACGCGCCTCGCGCAGGCCCAGAGTGGTTCCGATCACACCCACCACCAGCGCCAGCAGCACAAGCGCCGCGGCCGAGACCTGCACCCGGTTCCGACGGACGAACTTCCTCAGGCGGTAGGCCGCCGTCGGCGGGCCGGCGGAGACCGGTTCGTGGTTCAGGAAGCGTTCCAGGTCGTCGGCCAGGCCGACGGCCGAGGCGTATCGACGCTCCCGCTCCTTCGACAGAGCCTTCATGACGACCCAATCCAGATCGCCCCGCATCAATCGCGAGAGTCGCCCCGGCTCGACGCCACGCGTCGCCGCGAGCGACGCCAGCGTCTCCGAGGTACTGATCCGGCTCGACGGCGTCGGCGGCTCGACCTCTCGGATGACGCGCAGCATCTCGTCGAGCGCCGCACGCTGGACCGAATCCCGGGTGATCGGCGTCGAGCCGGTCAAAAGCTCATAAAGCACCACCCCCAATGCGTAGATGTCGGCCCGGGTGTCGATGTCCAGGGCGTTGAAGTTGGCCTGCTCGGGGGCCATGTACATCGGCGTGCCGGCCACACCGCCGAACGCCGTGAAGAGCGAGTGCTCGGTCAGCTTCATCCCGCTGGTCGCCTTCGCGAGACCGAAGTCGATGATCTTGGGGACGGGCCGGTCGTCGTGCGATTCGACCAGGATGTTCGACGGCTTGAGGTCGCGGTGAATGATCCCTTTTTGATGGGCGTGCTGCACGGCCTGGCAGACCTGTCGGAAGAGCGCCAGCCGGGCCGGGATGTCGAGGCGGCGGGCATCGCAGTAGTCGGTGATCGGCACGCCCTTGACCAACTCCATCACGAAGAACGGGCGGCCGTCGTCGGTGGTGCCGGCGTCGAGGACCCGGGCGATGTTCGGGTGTTCCATCAAGGCGAGGGCCTGGCGTTCCTGCTCGAAGCGAGCCAGGACGTTTTTTGAATCCATGCCTCGTTTGATGAGTTTCAACGCCACGCGACGGCGGACCGGGTGGAGTTGCTCGGCGAAGTAGACGGTGCCCATGCCGCCCTCGCCGATCTCCTGCCGGATCCTGTAGCGGCCGGCGACGACCGTATCGACAAGGTCTTGTCTGGCTTCGCGAGGAGGCGGCTCGGTGGCGGAAGGGGCGTCGTGGTCGGAGGTTGCATCCACGGCACTGGTGGCGTCGAGTTTGGCGGCCAGGGGTTCCTCCAGCGCGGCGGGAGGCTGGTCGTGGGCGGCCAGTAACTCGTCGAGACGGGCGCGCAGCTCGGGATCGTCGCCGACCTCGGCGTTGAGGAACGCCCGGCGGTCGTCGGGGTTCTCTCGCTCGATGGCCGCCAGAAACAGCGCCTTGACTCGCTCGGGTGCAATCGCCATGTGTGGGCCTCCGGAATGAGGTGTTTCCCTACATGGCGTAATTTGATCGCGGGGAGTCTCAATCGCGAGAAAAATATTTGGAGAGGGCGAAACCGAGGTTCAACGCGAGGCGGGCGCAGTCCTCATACGCAGTGTCTCAGCGGACGGGTCGGGAACGATCAACTTATCAGGCCGGACGATCAGATGTGCCCGAGCCGTCGGGCGACCCCGAGCCGGAGGAGAATCCAGAGGGCCAGGACGGCCTCTCGGTTGTTGATCTTCGAGACCCCAGCGCGTCGGTCCTTGAAAACGATCGGCGTTTCGCCGATCCGGCAGCCGACCGCCTGGCACCAGAAGAGGATCTCTTCCTGGAACGAGTACCCACGCGAGCGGATGCGGTCGAAATCGATTTGCGCGAGCTTGCTGACTCGGTAGCAGCGGAAGGCGCCGCTGTTGTCGCGGCTCCTGAGGCCGAGCATCATCCGGGCGTAGGTGTTGATCCCGGTGCTCATGAATTTCCGCTTGAAGTTGAACCCGCCTTCGACTCCGCCGCCCGGGACGTATCGCGACCCGATCATCACGTCGTGGTCGGCCATCCCCGCGAGGAGCGCGGGGACGTACTCGGGATCGTGGCTGAAGTCGGCGTCCATGTTGAGCAGCAGGTCGTATCCGTTCTCGATGGCGAATTTCATGGCGGCGATGGTCGCCGTGCCCAGGCCGAGCTTGCCGGGTCGGTGGATCACATGGAAGCCGGGCATCGAGGCGACCAGTTCGTCGGCGATCCGGCCGGTGCCGTCGGGTGAGTTGTCGTCGATCACGAGGATTGAGGCATTGGGAGCGACTTCCCGGATGGCCCGGGCGAGGGGTTCAAGGTTGCCCGCCTCGTTGTAGGTCGCCAGGGAGACGAGCAACCGGGGGGCCTCAGACGGGGGCGTCGGGTTTGCGTCCACGGGCGGTGAGTTCCTCGCGGGGGAACGGGGCGGACCGGCATGGACGCCACCGTCGCTATCTCACGTTGAGTCAAGACATTATATTATCGCCCCGCATCCACCGGCGCCTAGTCCGCGCATCCCTCGCGGAGCCGTCGTTATTGATGGGAGAAATGCCGAGCAGGTGCCGACTCCGAAAGTTCCCGACCGCGCCAGCACGAGGCTGGCCGAACCGGGTTGACCGCAAGTGGACGTCCACCCCGGGAAGGAGGACGACGGGAGCACCAGAGATCCTCGAAGTCGACACCTGCTCCTCTTTCGCAATTCCATCGACGATCCGCACGCCGAGTTCCGGCCTGGCGCCGAGCGTCTCGTCCACTGATCGGACAGGGCCCCATCGCCGCATCAATCCTTTTTTGGCAATCGGAGGCCCCTGGTTCCGATTCGGAGGACCTCAACGTCGAGAATCAAAAAGAGGATTCCCCGTACCGACGGTCGACCCGTTACAATGAATAGGGACCGGGCGTCCTTCCGCCGGACGCCTCGCGCACCGAAACCGATCTCGCCCGCGACCCGTCCGACGCCGGAATAACCCATGCCCAGCCCCAAGAGCCCCGATTCGCCGATCCCGACCGTCTCGTTCGTCAGCCTCGGGTGTTCCAAGAACACAGTCGACTCCGAGCGCATGCTCGGCCTGCTGGCGCAGGAGGGCTACGCGATCGTCCCCGACGCCCAGCCGGCCGACCTCGTCGTCGTCAACACCTGCGGATTCATAGACGCCGCCCGCCGCGAATCGATCGGCGTGATCGAGGAACTCCTGGCGAGGAAGCGGGCCGGCGAGGTCAAGGGTGTGATCGTCGCCGGATGCCTCGCCGAACGTCAGCGAGAGGGGCTCCTGGAGCAATTTCCCGAGGTCGACCACGTCGTCGGCGTCTTCGGCCGGGAGGAGATCGCCCGCGTCGCCGATCGGCTCATCGGCGGCCTGAAGGAACAGCGCGAGGTCTTCCGCCCCGCTCCCGTTCAGGCCCAGGACGATCGCGCCCGCCTTCGGATTACCCCAAGGCACCTGACCTATTTGAAGGTCAGCGAGGGCTGCGACCGCGCCTGCACCTTCTGCGCGATCCCGTTCATGCGAGGCAAGCACGTCACCAAGCCGATCGAGATGGTCGTCGCCGAGGCCGAGGAACTGGCCAGTGACGGCGTCCGCGAGCTGGTCCTCGTCGCCCAGGACATGACGTATTACGGCCTCGATCTTTACGGAAGACCCCGCCTCGCCGAGCTGCTCCGAGAACTCGACCGCGTCGAGGGGCTCGACTGGATCCGCATCCTCTACTGCTATCCGCAGTATTTCACGGATGAGCTGTACGAGACCCTGGCCGGCTCGAAGAAAATCGTTCCCTACCTCGACATGCCCTTGCAGCACATCAACGACCGGCTCCTGAAGCGGATGAACCGCCGGCACACCCGGGCGGAGACCGAGGCGATCATCGACCGGCTTCGCGCGACGATTCCGAACCTGGTCCTGCGAACGACGTTCATCGTCGGCTTCCCGGGCGAGACCGACGCCGAGTTCGACGAGCTGGTCGATTTCGTCGAGAAGACCCGGTTTGAGCGGCTGGGAGCCTTCACCTACTCGCTCGAGCCCGACACCCCGGCGGCCAAGCTCGCCGGCCACCTGCCGGCCGACCTGATCGAGTCTCGTCGAGACCGCCTGATGGCCGCCCAACAGCCGATCGCCTTCGCCTTCAATCAGGGGATGGTCGGCAAGACGCTCGACGTGATGATCGATGGTCCCTCGACCGAGGGACGCAACCTCTGGATCGGCCGGACCTACGCCGATGCTCCCGACGTCGACGGCGTCGTCCACCTTCGAGGCGGCCCGTATTCCCCCGGCGAGATCGTCCCGGCCGAAATCGTCGACACCGACGGCTACGACCTGATCGCTCGCGCCTCCGAATCCGAACCGCCCCCGTCGCGCAAGGCCCGGCCTCGCCCGAGAAAGCGGCCAGGCGTTTCCTCACTGGTCATCCTTGACGACATCTGAAGCAGGCCGGTCGTCCAGCCTCTTCCCGACATTCTTCTGGTTGCGGATACGGAACGACGATGAGCCCGACCGAGAATGCGACCCTGTTCGCCCCGACCGCTCCGACGGCCCCGCTCCGCCGACGGTTCTGGAACGTCCCCAACTCGCTGACCATCAGCCGGATGGTCCTGGCCCTCGCGGTCTACGCCCTGATCGAGTGGCACGCCTACGGCGGCGCCCTGGTCGTTTTCGTGATCGCCGCGACCACGGATGCCCTCGACGGCTACTTCGCACGCCTCCTCAAACAGGAGTCGCCGCTCGGCCGACAGCTCGATCCGCTGATCGACAAGGTGATCGTCGCCGGGTGCTACATCTACCTGGCGACGATTCCCGGTACGGGCGTTCTGCCGTGGATGGTCACGGCGATCGTGGTTCGCGAGCTATTGATCCAGGGTCTGAGAAGTCTTCTCGAAGGGAAGGGGCAAGCCTTCGGCGCCCGGGCCGCCGGCAAGCTCAAAACGGTCGTCCAGTGCTTCTCGATCTCAGCCGTCCTGCTCGTCCTCTGGCTGGACGCCTCGTCCCCCCCCGCGCTCGCCTGGGTGCGCGACATCCTCACCTGGCTTGCCGTCGCCCTGACGATCTACAGCGGACTCGTCTACCTCAACGTCGCGATGCCGAGCCTGCGCAACGAGTCATCGCACTGATCTTGCCGACCGGGGAACGATGATTCGTCCCCCGGCCATCGGCTCGTCCAGCCTCAATCCGCGGGCTTAGCCTTTCCCTCCACCGTTGCCGTTTTCTCCACCGTTGCCATTTCCTCCGCCATTACCCTGGCCGTTGCCATTTCCTCCGCCGTTACCCTGGCCGTTGCCATTTCCTCCGCCGTTACCCTGATTACCTGCGCTCGAGCCGTTGCCGTTCCCTCCGGCGTGATCGTTCCCATTGCCTGCGTTCGAGTGGTTTCCGTTCCCCTGACCGTGATTGCCAGGTCCCTGACTCGGACCGGAGCCGCCGATACCGCCGGTATTCGCAGGTCCCGAAGTGCCGATAATGCCCGGAGACGAGGTAACGTTCCCCCCAGTACCAGACGCCACCCCGGCCGACTTTCCTGAGTGCCCGTGGTGTCCGCCCGCTCCGCCAGGTCCGTGACCATGCCCCGGAGTGGTCGCCTGGAAACCGCCCCGCGCCGGGTGTCCATGGTGGATCGGCCCACCGAGATGCGTGTGGTCCTTCGTCGAGCCGGCCTTCCGTTTCACCGGACCCGAATGACCGTGGTGGATCGGCCCGCCGGGATGCGCCGTGCCGATCGTTCGGACCGCCCTGGGCTGCCTGCCATGCACTTCATGGGGACGGACCTTACCTGGGCCCCCGCCCGGTCCATTCTGGACCGCCCCGGCCACGCCCGAGGCGTTCACGTGCAGGAGTTGCACCGGGAAGGCGGATCCATTGTCGATGTCCGGGCCAACGTTCGCGGAATCGCCCGCGAACGAGCTGTTCTTGACGACCAGTACGCCACCCTGCGCCTCGTAAATCCCGCCTCCGAATCCGATCCCGGCCGAACCTGCGGGCCCGGTCGCCCCACCGGCGCCCGTTGTCCCGTCGCTCCCCGACCGTCCGGAGAGCGCGACGCCCTGCATCCCGGTCCCGCCGAGGCCGGGCGTTCCGGCGAGGCCGCCTGCGCCGCCGATGCCACCAGCGCCGCCAGCCCCGGCCAGCCCGCCGAGTGCCTGGTCGCCGAGGAACGTCGACTGATTGACGTCGAGCGTCCCGGCGTTGTCGATCCCACCGCCGAACCCATTGCCGCCGTCGCCGCCATGACCACCGGCCCCGCCAGTCCCGCCGTTACCACCGTTGCCAGCATCGCCGCCAACCCCACCCGGGATGGTACTCGTCCCATCGGCGCCGTTGCCGCCGTTGCCACCGCGACCGCCCGGCCCGCCCGTCCCGCCGATCCCGCCGGCGCCCCCGGCGCCACCCCGGGCGATGTCGTGGATCAGCCCGACGTGATTGACGTGGACTGTCCCCGAAGCGATGAAAAGCCCGCCTCCCGCACCGAGCCCGCCATTTCCGCCGATGCCGGCAGGGCCGGCAATGCCGCCAGCGCCTCCATTCGTACCGGGTGCTCCGTTGGCACCCGCCGAACCGCCCGATGCGCCGTTGGTTCCATTCGCGCCGCCCGCGCCTGCCTCGCCCGCCCCGCCGGTCCCGCCTGCCCCGCCGATCGCACGATCCTGCGAGAACGTATCCTGGTCAAGGTTCACCATTTGAGCCGAGGCGACGAAGCTCCCTCCACCCATTCCGGCGCCCCCGGTCCCGCCGTTCTGTCCGGGCGACGACACCGACGGAGAGGCCGCTCCGTTCCCGCCCCGGCCGCCGATCGCCGTGTCTCCGACGAATGCGGTGTGGTTGATCTCCATGTTAAAGCCGGCGAAATACAGGCCGCCGCCCATGGCGTCGCCACCTGTCGCCCCGGCCCTCCCCGCGACTCCGACCGCCGTGTTGTCCACGATCTTCGAGTGGTTGATTTCCAGGTTCCCGCCGGCCACGTAGATCCCGCCCCCCTGGATCGCCGTGTTGCCGGCGATGGTGCTGTGATTGATCTCCAGGTTGCCGCCGACGACCGAGATCCCGCCTCCCTGAGCAGCGACCCCGCCGGTGATCGTCGAGTCGTGGACCACCGCGTTCCCGCCCGTGACCTGGACGCTCCCGGCGATCGTCAGGTTGTCAAGCACCAGGTTGCCCCCCTGGTCGACGATCGCCACGCCCAAGTTGCCGACGATCGTTAAGCCATGAGCCCGGGCGCCGTCGAAGGTCACTCCGCCTTGCATGGTGAGCGGCGACGAGAGATGGATCGTCTGACCCGAGAGACCAGGCGCGAACGCGATCCGATCGCCCGCGCCAGCCATCGAAATCTCCTGTGCGAGCGAACCGGGCCCGCTCGACCCGTCGTTGACGACGGTGAGGGTGCTGAGCAACGTCCGATCCTCCAGTCCGATCGACCCGGGCTGGAATTTGAATCGAGTCCAACGGGCTTTCGGCCTCGGTCGGCGTGCGGGACAGCCATATCCTTCGATGATCCTCATGGTTGATCTCCAATGTAGAAGAGGGATCGTCCTGGACCGATCGGCCCCATCGCCCCGGATCAACTCGGGCGCGACGCGGAGGCAAGCAGCCCGAGGTATCTCCTCGGTTCGCCTATCGCCGGCCGCGCACCCGATGAGGACGGCCGACGACCGTCCAAGGCGCCTGGGCGAGCCGGAATTCACGACGCGGATAGGGAATGAAGTGGGGAGTACGGTCGAATGGCCGTCCCACATCAGGAGACTGGGCAAATAACGAGCCGGCAGCGGCCAGGTCCGACGTCCGAACTCAAGAAGAGTCCCGGATGTTGCGTTCAAGCAACATACGGGCGGCGAAGGGGTTCCGTTTTGAGTCAGTATCCCGACGAAACGCTCCCACGGGCCCATTCGTGATGCGGGCGGTACGCCTCCCAGACGGATCGCGCCCAGGCCAGGACCCGCCGGGCGTGTTCCTCGGGATCGCCGGCGCCGTGGACGTCGGCGATCGTGAGCGTCCCTCGGAAGGCGGGCGGGTCAAGCTCGGGAAGGCGGCGGTATCGCGCCTCCTCCGCCTTGCCGACCGCCCGAGGCGGACGCCGGCCGATGGCCGCATCCTCGCCCCGCTCGATCAGCCGGCCGAGCCTCGCCAGGTGGAAGGCGTTCGAGCGCGGTCCATGCTCCTCGGAATGCTGCAAGGCGTAGGCATCGACGGTCAGCAGATGGACGGCCCCGAATCCGGGATCGGAGTACTCGCGGGCGCAGACTTCGTCGAAGGCGTCGCGACATCGCGCTCGCCCGGTCGGCACGATCGCCCCGCACATCGGGCATCGGTTGGCTTCCAATTTTAGGGACCTCCTGGACGATGGACCTCGATACCAGTCATACAGGACCCCAAATCCGTCCACCCGGTTCGACCGCGATCCCCCAACCCCAAATCTCTCACTTCGATTTGCCTCGACCCGCTCGGGCGCCATAATCCATGCCGGTAGATTCTATGATTGAGAGATGCTTCCCTCGAACCGCACCCCGAGCTACCCCATGAGGCGATCATCAAAAGCGCGCGAACGAACCCAACCCTGCCATTCTGGCAGTTCGGCGCTTCGGCGCCGAAACGCGATCGGCGCCGAAAGACGGGTCAATCGCCCCCACCGCTCGCAAATCGGCGCGAACGAACCCAAATGACGAGGCGGAAGTATCGGCCATTAGGATGGCAGCGATGGCCAGGAATGGGAGACGAGCTCCGATTCCGCGGGTCATCGGTTCCTGGCGGGTCATGCGGCATGGCTGGGTTCTGACCAGAAATCCTTCCTGGAAAATTCCGATGATCGATTGGTTGAAAGCGATTGTCCTGGGCGTGGTACAGGGAATCACCGAGTTCCTCCCGATCTCGAGTGACGGCCACCTGCTCATCACCCAGAACCTCTTCGACTGGCTGACCGGCACCAAAAGTCGTGGCGCCGACAATCTCTTCTTCGACGTGATCCTCCACCTTGGAACGACGGCCGCCATCCTCGTTTACTACCGTCGATCGGTCGCGGCCGGGTCCCGCGGCTTGCTCGGGGCGGAGGATGTTCCCGAGGGCTATCGACGTCCGGAGATCATTCGCGTCGGCGTCCTCGCGGCGATCGCGACCAGTCCGCTGATCCCGCTGGCCCTCTTCCTCAAGAAGTGGATCGACCAGGCGTTCGAGGGGATCGCGGTGGCTGGGATCGGGTTCCTGATCACGGCTGGCGTCCTGATGCTCACCGCCTGGCTCAGCCGACGCGAGGGAACCAGGGGGCCGGCACAAACGACCTGGCTCGATGCTCTCCTGATCGGGGTGGCGCAGATGTTCGCCCCGCTCCCAGGTGTCAGCCGGAGCGGTCTGACGATCGCCGCCGCTCTGGCGCTGGGCCTCTCGCGCACCTGGGCCGTCGGCTTCAGCCTGCTGATCGCCGTCCCCGCAATCCTGGGCGCCGCCGCCAAGGAACTCAAGGACGTCGATCCTTCCACGCTAACCTCGCTCTACGTCGCCCAGGCCATTGCCGCCACCATCGTCGCCGGGATCGTCGGCTACGCGGCGATTAGCTGGCTGGTCCGGGTTGTCCGCTCCGGACGAATCTGGTATTTTTCTGTATACTTGATCTTGATGGGGTTGGTTGTGGTCTCCATCGCGGTCCGGGGGGGGTTCGCCGATGGCGGGCGATCGGGTTCTATGGACGGGTCCGTACGGGTCGGGGCTCCGTGACCGTGCGATGGCGGGAGCCTCGCTGGAGCCTTCAGGGCTCTGGCTGGTGGCCTCGCCGATGGCCCGCGACCAGGTTCGCCGCGAACTGGCGATTCGGTCGCGATCGGGCCGATCGCCGCGGGTCTGGTGCTGGCCGGAGCTCTGGGCTCGGGTGCGCGCCGAGGTCGCCGAGGGTCCGACGATCCTCTCCGAACCGGCCTCGGAGGCGGTCTTCTTCGAGGTGATGCGCCAGGCCCGAGGCGCCGGCGAGGTCCCCACCATTGGAGCCTCGCTCGCCTGGCCCGGCTACCGCCGCCGTCTCCTCAGGCGCCTCGCTGCCTGGACGGCCGAGGAGAAGCCGGCTCGTTCCCGACCGCCCGAGTCTCCAGTCCTGGCCGAGGAATGGGGCCTCTTCCTTGGCTATCGAGCCCTTTTGAAGAAGCTGGGTGCCGAGGACGAGGCGGGCCTCGCCGTCTGGGCTTCGCGACGTCTCACGGCCCAGCACGCGCCGGCCTCGCTGAACGCATTCGCCCAGGCGACATTTCTCGACTGGGAAGCCCCAACGCCCGCCCACTGGCGGGTACTCGACCACGCGATCCGGAAGGCCGGTTCCGTACGCGTGACCCTCGCCCACGAGTCCGGCGACCGCGAGACCGAGGTCTACGAGGCCCACGCGAGAGCACGCGAAGGTCTACTCAAACGAGGGTTCGTCGAGGTCACTGTCGAGTCGGAGTTCTGGCGGCCGTCGGGTCTTCGCGAACTGGAGCGTTGCCTCTTCCGTCGAGATGGGGGCCTGGTCTCAACGGCGCAGGGGATCGCCATTCGAGGCGCTCCTCAGGGCGAGGGCTGTGCCCGCGTCGTCGCCCGGGAAGTCCGCGACCGACTCGATCGCGGTGTGCCGGCCGACGAAATCCTGGTCCTCTTCCGACGATGGAACGACCCGGCCGATGTCACCGTGGAGACCATGCGCGACTGGGGCATCGCGGTCCAGGTCGACGCCGACCGTCCGCTCTCGGGCGACCCGGCGGTCGCCGCGCTTCTGCTGGCGATCGGTCTGCCCGCCGACGAATGGTCGACCGACCGCCTGATCCAGCTCCTTCGGAACGGTCATCTCAAACCGAGCTGGCCTGGTTCGGATCCGCTCTCGATGGCGGCCTCGGCATCAATCGTGAAGACGTCGTCCATCTTTCGAGGCCGTGAGCCGCTGCTTAACTGGCTGGATCGTCGAGCATCCGACGGCAAGGGCGCGACCCTCAAATCGACACGCGCCCGACAGGCCCGCGACCTCATCGAGCGCCTCTTCGAGGTCCTCGGCCAGCTCGACAGGCCCCGGCCATTCGCCGAGCAGGTCGAACGGATGTTCGAGGCCGCCGAAATGCTCGGGATCGGCCGCGGTGAGAACCTCCCCGCGCTCGACCGGTTCCGCGAGTCGCTCGAAGATCGATCCGACGCGCTGGAACGGCTGGGTCGGGGTGATTCCCCTCGGAAATGGTCCAGCTTCGTCGCCGATGTCGAGGCCCTGGCGGCCGACGTCACAGTCCCTCCCTCGCCCGCGTCGACCGCATCGGTCCGCGTGACGACCGTAGACCAGGCCGAGGGCGCCCGCGCCAGCCACATCATCCTGGCCGACCTCGCCGAGGGATCGTTCCCCGCTCCTGACGCCGTCGAACGGTTCCTGGCGATCCGACCCGGCGAAAAACCCGACGACGAGACCCGCCTCGCCTTCTCGCGCGAGATGCTCCGGTTTCTCCGCGCGATCGGCTCGGCGGATTCGTCGATCGTCCTCGTCTACCCGACCACCGACGCGAAGGGCCAGGATCTCCTCCGAGCCGGCTTCCTCGACGAGCTGATCGGCGCGCTCTCGCCCGCTGCTTCGTCATGCCACCAGTCGATCACCCGACTTGACCCCGCGCTCGTCGACGCCCCCGAACTGGCTGGTTCGCCACCCGACCGCCGTGTCCGAGCCGTCGCCCTCGCTCGCACCCGGGGCGAGTCTCAGTCGCTCACCGAGATTCTCCAGCATCCCGCTCATCGACACGCCCTTGACGGGACCGCGACCGCCCTTTCTGTCCTTTCGCGACGCCTCCGAGGCACATCATTCGGCGAATATGATGGCTTGTTGACAGATGGAGACGTCGTGCTGGATCTTTCGGGTCTCTTCCCGCCCGAACATCTTTTCACAGCTAGCCAACTGGAAACCTACATCGGCTGTCCTTTTCAATTCTTTTGCAAGTATGTGCTCAAACTCGAACCAGCCGAACGCCGCGACGAGATCGACGAGGATTACACCGAGCGCGGCAGCAAGATTCACGACATGCTGGAACTGGTCGAGCAGATGAGGCGAGACAACCCAGGGGTCGACGACCTCGACGGGCTCGATCGCGCGGCGCTCGACCGGGTGACGCGAGTCGAGCGGGTGGACGTCTCCGAGGTCGAGCTGGGGCTGGCCGAAATCGAGCGGCGCCGGCTTATCCAGACGCTTCAGCTTTATCGAGTGCAGCACCGTCAATACGAGGGCGGTTCTCTGGCAAGGCCCGTCCCGCATGCGTTCGAGGTGACGTTCGGCGACGACGAGAACTACCCGTTCCTCGAGATCGGCCAGGGGCGTCGTGCGGTCCGGCTCTCGGGGAAGATCGACCGGATCGATCTGATCGACGGTCCCGACGGGCCAGGCTTCCGCGTCATCGACTACAAGAGCGGACACGGTCCCTCGAAGGAGGAGGTAAGACGGGCGCGGATGCTCCAGCTTCCGCTTTATGCGATGGCCGTCGAGCGGAGCGGCCTGGCCGGCGACGGGCGCACCCTCCGCGACGTCGGCTACTGGGCCCTCCGCGAGGACGGCTATAAACCAATCGCCTTCCAGGACTGGCAACGCGTTCAGGACGCGCTCGAGAATTATGTCGGCGAACTGGTCGACCGGCTTCGGAGCGGTGTCTTCGTGGTCGATTCGCAGGTCCGCGGCTGCGAGGGCTTCTGCGACTTCCGGGCGATCTGCCGCGTTCGACAGGCCCGGCTCGCGGCCAAACCGCACGACCGGCCCGTCGCCCCCGAACTCTCAATCCTCTCGTCACGAGGTAAGGGGAAGGGAGGTCAGGGATGAGTGCCTCGACCTCTGGGGTCTCCCTGACCGAACAGCAGCGCCGGGCGATTGGCGTCCCGGGCGCGAGCGTCGCGCTCAGCGCCGGCGCCGGCTGTGGCAAGACGACCGTTTTGACCGAGCGGTTCCTCGCGGCGCTGGACGACGAGGGCGGACGTCCGCTCGCGGCCCTGGTCGCGCTCACCTTCACCGAGAAGGCCGCCCGCGAGCTGAGGCAGCGGATTCGAGCCCGATGCCGGGCTGGGCTCGACTCAGTCGATCCGTTCGATCGGGAGCGATGGTGGGCCGTCCTCCGTGGGCTCGACGCCGCTCCGATCGGCACCTTCCATGAGTTCTGCGCTCGTTTGATCCGGCGTCACGCGATGCTGGCCGGAGTTGATCCCGAGTTCACGATCCTCGACGAATCGATCGCCGGCGCTCTCCGCGACGAGGCGGTTCGGATCGCGATCCGGAAGCTTCTTGCGACGCGAGACCTCGACCTGATCGACCTGGGAACAGACCACGGACTTGCCCAGATCCGCGAGTCCCTCGGACGCCTGCTCACCTTTCGCGCTGTCGACCTGGAAGCCTGGTCGCTGCAAAAGCCGGCCGAAATCGCCGCCGGATGGCGTGCCCTTGCAAACGACCGGCTTTGGCCCATGATGCTTGATCGGGCTCAGCCGCTCGTCGAGCCTTGCCGCGAGTTGCTGAGAAAACTGGTCACCGATCAACCGAAGCTCGCCGAGCGTCGCCTGGCCCTTCTTGAGGTTCTCCCCCAGCTCGACACAGGCGCTTCGCCTTGCCCGTCCGACCGCCTCGACGAACTGATCACGCTCCTCCGCGTGCAGGATCTCCCGAAGGCGCCCAAATGGCCCACGCTCGAGATCTACGAGGCCTGCCGCGATGCCTTCAAGGAGCTGCGCGATCATATCGACAAGAAAATCAAGCCAGCGAGGAACTGGTCGGATTCGGAATCACTCCTCGCGACGGCCGAACGGACACTGCGGTTCGCCAGGCTGGCCCTCGCCGCCCGCGCTGAGTACGACCGGCTGAAGCGTGCTCGCCGGGGTCTCGACTTCGATGACCTCCTGATCCGCGCCCGGGATCTCCTTCGCGACCACCCCGAACTCGCCGCCCCTTCCGAGGATGGACCGAGCCCGGTCGACTTCGTTCTGGTCGATGAGTTCCAGGATACCGACGCGATTCAGGGCGAGGTTCTCCGACTGCTTGGCGGGCCGGGCTTCCTGAACGGCCGGCTTTTCGTCGTCGGTGACGTCAAGCAATCGATCTACCGATTCCGTGGTGCCGAGCCATTGATCTTCCGCCAGTGGCGCGGCGAGTTCCCCGAGCCCGGCCGGCTAGGGCTCACCGAGAACTTCCGGAGTGTCCCGGGTGTGATCGGCTTCGTCAACGCTCTCTTCGGTGATTGCTTCGCCGAGCCCGATTCTGATCACCGGCTTCACCCGATCCGACCGGCCGACACTTGCCTCCCGACTGTCGAATTCCTCTGGCCCGACTACGAGGCCGACGAGGAGGAATCCGAGGAAGGGAAACCGGCCAAACGATCGGTACATGAAAAAAGGATCATTGAGGCGCGCTGTGTGGCGCGACGACTCCGCGAGCGGCTCGATGCCGGCTGGCCGATCCTTGATCGCGCCACCCGGGCCATCCGCCCGGCTCACGCGGGCGACGTGGCTCTTCTGTTCCGCGCGATGACCGATCTTTGGCCCTACGAATCGGCTCTGGCCGACGAGGGCTTCGACTATCACACGATCGGAGGCTCCGCCTTCTACGCGCAGCAGGAAGTCCACGATGTGATCAATTTGCTCTCCGTGGTTGAGGATCCGTTCGATGAGGTCGCGATGGCCGGAGCGCTTCGGAGCCCGTTCTTCGGCGTGAGCGACGAAGGGCTGTTTCGCCTCTCGACGAGCTTCCCCGATGGCGGCCTGACCACGGGCCTCTACCGGCTCGGCGAGGTCGATCGGCTCACCTCGACCGATCGCGCCCGCGCATCGAGAGCCGTCGAACGGCTCGCCGGATGGCGTGCCCAGAAAGATCGGCAACCGATGGCTCGTCTGGTTTCTCGAATTCTGGAGGAATCGGGCTTCGAGGCGGCGGTCGTCTGCGAGTTCCTGGGCGATCGCAAACTTGCGAACACGCGGAAGATCGTCCGCCTGGCACGCGACTTCGACCGGCAGGGAGGGTTCACACTGGCCGACTTCGTCGCCCGTCTCCGGGCGGATCTGGAGCAGGAGCCGCGTGAGGAACAGGCCGCGACCACGGACGAGGCTGGCGCGAGCGTTCGCCTGATGTCGATCCACCAGGCCAAGGGGCTGGAGTTTCCGATCGTCGTCCTGCCCGACCTGGCCCGTGGTTCTCAGACCCCAAGCCCGCTCGTTGCCTGCCGGTCGGACCTCGGCCTGATCGTTCGCCCGCCCCGGGTCGTCTCCGACCCAGGAGAGGGCCAGCCCGAGATCGAGACCGACGATCCCGTCTATCGCGCCTATCGAACCTTCGAACAGATCGAGGACGAGCAGGAATCGCTTCGACTCTTCTACGTCGCGACGACCCGGGCGCGCGATGCCCTGATCCTCTCGGCGGGCCTTGGGCCGAATGAGCCGGTCCGATCTTCCTCCATCGCGATGCGGCTGCTCGACGAGCGGTTCGATCGTCGTACCGGAGCCTTGCGCGTCTCTGGCGATCCCGACGACCCATGCCCGCCGCCCGAGGTCTCCGTTCGGTTGATCCCGCCGCTCGCCGACCGAGAAGCCAGCGCGCCGGTCGAGGCCCATTCGCCCCGGATGCCGATCCACGCCATAGCCGACGCGATCGCAAGCGCCGGTTGGCCCGATGCCGCGAAACCGGCTCTCAAACCCGGAGACTCTCGATTCGTGGATCTCGATCCCGCCCGCGAACTGACCCCCCGCGCCGCCCGGATCGACGCCCTGGTACGCGTTATCGTTCGCGATCCCCAATGGCGGTGCCCTCATCCGCCAGCCTTCAACGACCTGGCCACTGCCGCGGGTTCCAGGCAGGTTCCGGCCGCGGGTCCGAGCCTGATTCGCGAGGCCGTCCGTCGGCTTGATGCCCTCGACGCCCTCTCCGTCTTCCGGGCCCTCCGGGCCTCGGCTCAGGGACCCATCACCGACGTTCGTGACGACCTCGATTTCACCCTCACGCGAGGCCATCAGGATCGAGCAACCGCCATTGTCTACCAGGGGTTCGCCGACCTGGCCTTTCGCGATCCCGAGGGGCGATGGAACCTCATCACTCTCGCCGATGCGCGATGCTGCCCGTCTCGTCAGCGGCTCCGGCTTTCCCTCGCCGCCGAGGCCGCGCAGGCGATCGGTCTCGATCCCATCGCGCGGGGCTGGCTGATCCGCCACGCTCCCGACGGCACGGCCACGGAGGAGATCGTTCGCGACCTGAGCGTGGGTCCGAGCGTCGAGACTTTGTGAAGAGATGAGAAATCTTTCAGGCCATCCAACAATCGTATCTGCACGAAAGGGCTCCTTGAAACCTGGATGATGTTCATGGTTGAGAAGAGCGTTTCGAGATCTGGCGTGGGCCTCACGACGACGATCTCATGTATGATCGCATTGGGATTAATCTCTGCGAGTGTCGTCGGGGCGATGGTCCATCTCGCGGGTCGAGGCGATCTCGGTATCGGCCTGCTTCCGGGCGTAGTCGAGCCATCGTTCGTGGAGAGCGGCGACGCCTTCGATCTGGTAGACGTTGCGAAGGGCGGCCTCGGTCCCGATCCGCTGGCTCTCGCGGAGGAACTGAATGAACCGCGCGGACGATCCCTGGTCGACCAGGAACCTGGTCAGCGAGACGCTCTGGGCATAGAAGAGACGCCAGTCCTTCGGATCGGGGTAATCCATGGCCAGGAGGCGGCCCGCCTCAAAAACACGGCCCTCGTCGAGCGGTCCCTTCAAGTCGGCCTCCCGATGCCGAAGTTCGGTCTCGGGTTCGGCCAGAACCGCGAGTCCCTCGTCGGCCCATCGCGGGATCGGCTGCGCTGCGAAGAGGTCAGCCAGAACCACGTGTGTCACCTCGTGAGGGAGCGTTGCGGTGAGCAGGAGCCGGTTGTCGGCCCGGAGACTCATCCGACGGGCGACCACGCGCGATCCGTCGTTCGAGATCGTCGACAGCCCAGGCGCGGTGGCGGGCTGACCGGTTGCCTCGGCGAACTCCTTGCCGTTCGCGTAGAGGTAGAGCTCGCATCGTGGCGTCCACTCCGACTGCGTCGCGGCGGTTTCCCAGCGGCGAGCCTGCGCCGATCGGACCGATTCCGCGACCTCGGCGGCCTGTTCGGCCAGCCTCCGGTTGTGATGATAGACCCGGAAGTTGGGCGACTCGTGGACCTGCCATCGAACTCCATTCGTGGCCTGGGGAGCGTCCGCTGCGCCCGCCGATGGAGAGCCATCAGCCTCGGGCAGTGCCAGACTCCCGGGAAGGATCAGGGAGGGATCGCGAGCCGATGGCAGAGCAGGGGAGGGGGGCGCCGTTGGTCTGGCGTTCGGAGTCTCACGCGACCGGAGAGGACGACGGCGACCGGGCGGCTGGATAGCCGGCTCGGGTCCGTCGGGCGAGGAGCCGCGCACGACCATGTTCCCTGCCGAAGGGGAACGTCGGCGTCGCGACCGCCGGGTCTCGGTGACGAGGTTCATCAGGTACTCGCCGTACCAGTTCTTCGGCGTGAGCTGCTGAATGGCTCGAACCTCGGTTTCGATCGCGTCCCACTCGCGCATGGACCTGGGATTGGCGTTGATTCGACGAACAACCGCCTTCATCCGGCAATAGGCCCAGTGTGGTCGGCGTTCCTCGGGCAGGGCCTTGCGTGCCGCGAGCCCGGCATAAAGCTTGCCGGCGGCGTCGAAGTCCTGGGCACGGAAGAGCCGGTCGGCGGCGGCGAGGTCGTCGGGCCTGGCTGGCAAAGCAGGTGTGGGAGCCTGACCGATGGGCAACGGGTGGGCCGAGCCTGGATTCTCAGGCAGCAGACGCTTCGCGGCCGAGCCCGAGGACCGGGCCGTGCCACTCGCCTCGCCTGGGTTTACGACCGCCAGGCGCTTCGATGGGTCGAGCTGGGAAGGAGTCGGAATCCCCGCGGGGATGACGGCCGGATCGCTTTTCGGAATTCCTTGCCCGGCGAGATGCGCCGGCATCGGGGCAGGCTCTGGCAGGCTCTTGGGCATGGGCAGGTTGATCGGCTCGGGCAGGCTCGCGCTGGAGACAGGCTCGCGAAGCTCGGGAAGCGGAATGGTGGTCGGCGGTGCCTTGCTGAGGGAGGGCGTCTGGATCGATCCGAGCCCCGATCCAGCGAAGCGGTCTTTTCCAGGTGGCAACGGAGTCTCGACGGACGCTGGCGGCCTGGGATGGATCGGTTCGCCCTGGGGCCGATCGGCGGGTCGAGGAGCCGGATGGGCACGGTCCAGGATCGCGAGGTTTTCCCGATACTCAGCCGCCGCTACCGCGTTGCCCCCGGACTCGGCCTCGCGGGCCAGTTCGGTATAAGTCCGTCGAAGGAGATCCAAAACGGCGCTCCGGTCGCTGGCCGGGCCATCGAGCAAGGCATCTTCCAGAAGCGTCAGGGCACCCTGGCGGTCGCCCGTCCGGAGCCGATCCCTGGCCTGTGTGACGGCCGCCGGCTCGCTCGGTTTGGGATTGTCACCTCTTGACGACCCGTTTGGGACCGCGCAGAGGACAAGCAACGCAATGGTGGCAGCCTGGCGCATGACATCCCTGTCATTCAGATTGCGGGTCGCGGAATGCTTCGACGGGTGTCGAACTCCGCATGGCCCGGCATGGGCGCGAGGGCGAGGGAAGGGCCTCTCCCCCGTACGAGACAATCTCCTTGGGACGGGGAGTATCCTCGGAACGCCTAACCTCGTCAACAGGAAACGGTCGGAGCGCACGCCGCGAAGTCGAGGGGCTCGGCAACCAGGGGCATGGATATCAATACACAGGCCCGGGAATCGTCGAGGGTCCTACTTCCGATCGGGGAGCATCGAGTGTGGGACCTGGCCAGGGAATGTACTCGTTCCTGCTGTGTCGACCCGGATACGAATTGTTCGACGACGAGCGACGCCCCGGATATCGGCGAAAGACAGGCGCGCGAGGAGGTTCGGGCTTCGGCAGTCCGAGCAACGCGGCGGCCTCTGTCTCAAAGCGATAGAGCTCATCATACTGTTGCGGGTCACCCGCGGTGATGGCCCGGGCGGCCTTGTTGTACCATTCAAGAGCCCGGGCCTCGTGGCCGAGACGCTTGTGGATCATTGCCAGGAAGAACCAGTCGGCGCTGCTGCCCTCGTCGCTCAGGTCCATCGACCGATAAAAAGCGCTGAGGGCGTCGTCCCATGCCTCAAGTCGGAAGTACGCGACCCCAAGAGTGTTCCAGGTCGCGGCCTCGTTGGGTCCGAGATCCAGCGACTGCCGGGCATACTTCACAGCGGCCTCGCGGTCTCGAAATTCTTCCCGGGGGCAGGTTGCGAGGAACCAGGCCCAGTTGTTCAGAGCCTGGCCGACCAACCTGCGCTCGAAGGCGTCCATGGGAGCGGTGGGCCTGGCCTCGATCTGAGCGATGAGCTTCCGATACGAGGCCGCGGATTCCGTGTATTTGTGCTCGTACCAGGCGCGTTCCCCTTCGTCGAGCAGGGCACGAGCGCGTGCGACCCATTCGGAGACGGTCCGAGGTGCTCTTCTCGTGGCGGCCTCGATTCGGGCGAAATCGTCACGCAGCAGGAAGGCGCGCACGGTCGGCGAATGAGCCAGCATCTCGACAAAGGCCGAGCCAGCGGGCAGACGAAGTGTCAGAGCGAGGAAAGCCGCCGTGGCGTAGAGCGGCAGACGACCGGCCGGGAATCGGGTGCCGGTCTCGTTGGAAAACGTCCCGTCGCTCGATGTCTCACCTACACCGCGGCCCACCAGCCAGAGCGCCAGGAGCGCAAGGATCAGCTCCGCCGCAAGCTGAGCTGTCCCAGCGATCGCGGCGGTCCAGCTTGTCATCGAGAGATGATCCCAACCCTGTTTCGGCAGCCGGAACGAGCCCAGGAGAAAGTGAGACCCCGCGCCGGGACTCCAGTCTGCCAGAGTCGCCAGAGCTCCGCCGATCGACAGGATCAGGAATGTCAGAGCCGCGGCCTTGACCAGCTCACGCCTCCGCGAATACCAGAGCCAAAGACCGAGAGCCATCGGCCAGGCGAAGAGGACCACGTTCGTCGGTGGATTCTCGATGAGGGGTCCGAGCCATCCGCGCGCGCCCGTCAGACCCGCGACTCTGTTTTCCTGATACTGGGCGATGTAGGCCACGAGCTCGCCCATCATCCGAAGTGCGCCCAGCCCAGCCATCCAGGCTCCGAGCGTCGCCAGGGAAGAAGCGATGACTGGTCGTCCCTCGGCCTCACTGGTCGGCCGAGGGCCCACCCGATCGATGGCGAAGATGCGATCCATGACTGTCTCCTCGCCCGCGGGAGGTTCGAGGCCAATGGGTACAGATCGGCCCGAAGATCCGGGCGTGCCGGGATCGATCCGATTCATGAGATCCATTAGAGTCGGGAGGGCCGGGCAAGTCCATGGAAAAAGGGGGCCGGACGAGTGTCGAAGCTCAGACGGGAGTCAGGAAGATGAGCAGTGATTCTCCGGTTGATCGATCGGGTTATTTCCTTGCGGCAGCGTTCTCGCTCTGGATCGGATGGGGCATCCGAGGCAACTTCGGCCACGAATATGGGGCGATGATGCCTGGAGCCCTGGCCGCGATGGCAATCGGCCTGATGTCGGGCCGGCGCGACTGGCACGCCCGAATTCCGGAATTCGCCCTGCTGGGGGCGCTTGGTTGGTCGTTCGGCGGAAGCATCTCGTACATGCAGGTCGTCGCCTACACGCACTCGGGCCACCCGCCGAGCGTCCTCTACGGCTTCGCTTGCCTCTTCGTCATCGGCTTCCTCTGGGCCGCTCCCGGCGGGGCCGGAACCGCGATCGCCGCGACGGCGCCTCGTCGCTTCCTCGCCGACCTGATCCTGCCCGTCTCGATCGTCTTCTCGCTCTGGTGGCTGCAAGGGGCCTGGCTGGTGCCCCGCCTCGAATCGAGCGGGCATGACCTCAACTGGTACGACACCGACTGGCTCGCCGCGACGCTCGCGATCGTCGGCGGGGCGCTCGCCGCGGGGATACGGCGTCGGGTCGAGCCGGCGACGGGGCTGGTCCTGGCAATGTCGGTCGGATGGTGGGCCGGGTTCGGAATCCTCGTCCTGGGGCTGGGGCTTCGGATGACGCCTCCCCGAGGCGATAACTGGTCCGGATGTCTGGGGATGACCGTCGCCGCCCTCTGGTGGCTCGCTCGGATCGGAATGGCACCGGCCGCCCGCGCGGGGATCGTCTGCGGGTTCCTCGGCGGGATGGGGTTCGCCGCGGCCTCCATGCTCAAGCTGGTTGAGGTAACCTCCGGATACGAGACCAACTGGCACAGCATTCTTGAACAAACCACGGGTTTGTTCAACGGACTGGCCCTCGCCGCGGCCATGTCCCCGCTGGCGAGGTCGGTTCCTCCGCCCATCGAGGACGATCGTCGTTCGACCTCGGCCCCCGCGCTCGCCTTTGTCGTCCTGGCGATCACCTATCTGAACCTGAGGAAGAACGCGGGCGAATGGGTCCGCGTCGGCGCAATGCCGGAGAGCATGGCGGGACTCTCGACAGCGGTCTGGTTCGATCTGACCTACTTCCTGATCGCTCTGACGCTGATGACGCTGATGGCCCGCCACGCGCGCCAGCCTCTGGCGATTGTCCCGGCAACCGCGATTGGCCGAGGACAGCTCCTCTTCGTCGGGCTCCTCGCCTGGCTGGTTGTCGGTAACTTTGAACGAGCTCTGGTCCGCTTCACCGCGCCTCGACTCGTCACCGAGTGGGTCATCGTCGCGGTCTCGCTGGCCTGCACGGTCCTGGTCGTCGGCTGGCCGCCTTCCGACCGCCCGACGCCGGACCCGAAGGAGTCGGATCATCCGAAGTTCGCCCGGTTGTTGTCTCTGGGTCTGATCGCGGCCATTGCCTCGATCGTGGTTGACTGGGCGATCGTCCGCGCAATCTACGGCGACAAATATGCTGGTCACGCAAACCTGCATATCCGCTTCGGCCCTCGTGCGACGATCGAGCGGGGGCCGAAGTAAGAGCGTTTATGTGAGTTTGAAGCAGAGAAATGAACATAGATTCATTGCCAGAAGACGCCAGCAACCCTTCCCGGTCGCGAGCGGTCTCCCCGATAGGTCCACGAACGATCGATTCGGGGACTGGCCGAACTCCGCGTTCCCGGTTCTCTGGGCTCGTCCGACTCCATCGGCAGGCTAGGACCGCTCGGCGGCGGCCTGCTGCACGGCCGAGGCCAGTTCCTGTTCCGAGGGATTGATCAATACGGAATTGTCGATCTGG
This sequence comes from Planctomycetales bacterium, assembly GCA_027449865.1. GTDB lineage: Bacteria > Planctomycetota > Planctomycetia > Isosphaerales > Isosphaeraceae > JAKAUH01. The sequence goes on along the minus strand of DAIDKV010000141.1, from coordinate 16,628 downwards.
ATTGCCGGGATCACTCGTTTGCCGTTGTTCAGATCAGCGACGTAGTCGTTGAGCTCAGGAGACTCATCCAGGTCCTTGAATTCGTACTGGACCTGCTCGGAGTCGAGCCACTTCCGGGCGCGAATCGTGTCGGGGCATTGCTGCGATCCGTAAACGGCGATGTTCGGCTGCTTCATGGGTCGGGGCTCCAGGGCGTTAGACGCCCGGTGGCTGTCCAGGATTTCCTTCGGAAAGGAGCACTTCCTTCCAGCAATCAACAAAGAGTCGACGCCGGAATCTTGGTGCGAACGCATCAGACTCTTCGCCCGATCAGGCGACATGCCGAGTCGGCCGGCCAGGTCGGTCAAGGTGCGCGTCGTCCGGGGCCTCGAGCGTATCACAAATGAGACCGGCCACGAGCCACTTGAGCGGCACCTTCAACTCTTCCGCCTGAGTCCGCAGACTCTCCAACAATTCATCCGAAAGGGTTACAGCGATCTCGGGACGTGTCTTCATGGCTTTTCTACCTCCCGATCCCGGTTAACTGCAACTTGCGTGCCATCGATGCGTCGGATCGCGGGGCAGGGCTGGGCCTCTGGAATGTCGTTTGCTTTGATGCTCACCTCGATCGATCGATCGGTTCGAAGCAGAGGATCCAAGGGGGGTGGAATGTGGGGGTCGCCGTCGGTCTGGAAAAAGCCAGGACGTTTCGATCGGATGTACCCGCGCGGATGGATCGGCTTCCCTGGAGTCGATGGCACTGGCTGGTGGTCGTCTCGCTCGGCGTGACCTGGATCATCGACGGGCTCGAGATCACGATGGTTGCCTCGTTTGGTGCTGTGCTCGAGGATAAGGACACGCTGCATTTCACCGCGCTCGAGGTGACGACGCTGAACTCCGCCTACCTGACTGGCGCTGTGATCGGCGCCCTGGTCTTCGGCTACCTAACCGACCGGCTCGGCCGAAAGAAGCTGTTTACGGTCACGCTGGGTCTCTATCTTGCCTCGGCATTCCTGACGGCCCTCTCGTGGAACCTCTACAGTTTCGCGGTATTCCGGTTTCTCACGGGCGCGGCGATCGGCGGCGAGTATTCGGCGATCAATTCGGCGATTGACGAGCTGATCCCGAGCCGGGTACGAGGCTGGGCCGACCTTGCGATCAACGGAACGTTCTGGATCGGCTCGGCGATCGGTTCGCTGGCCAGCCTCCTGCTCCTGGATCGCTCGATCTTACCTGTCGACATGGGTTGGCGGTTGGGCTTTGGGATCGGCGCTGCCCTCGGGCTCGTGATCATCTTCCTGCGTCATGCGATTCCAGAGAGCCCCCGTTGGCTCCTCACGCACGGCCATCCCGAGGAAGCAGAACAGGTTGTCGCCGAGATCGAGGAGACAATCGAGCGACTACCGGGCAACGTAAAGCTCCCTCCCCCGGGCCGTTCCCTCACGATCCGATCACGCGGGCCGGTCGGCTTCGGTGAGCTGGCCGCGGTCATGGTGAAGACCTACCCCAGCCGGACGGTGCTCGGACTGGCCATGATCATCTCCCAGGCATTCCTTTACAACGGGGTTTTCTTTACTTTCCCGCTGGTCCTGAATCGCTTCTTCGACGTGGCCCCGGATCGAACCGGCCTCTACCTCATCCCGTTCGCGTTGAGCAACTTCCTCGGGCCGGTGGCCCTGGGGCGATTCTTCGATACGGTCGGGCGTCGAGTGATGATCGCGGGGAGCTATACCGTTTCAGCCCTGCTGCTGGCACTGGCTGGTTACCTCTTTGCCGGCGACACGCTGACCTCCACCACCCAGACGATCCTCTGGGCGCTCGTCTTTTTCTTCGCCTCTTCCGCGGCCAGCGCTGCGTACCTCACGGTCAGCGAGATCTTCCCGGTGGAATTGCGGGGGATGATCATCGCGCTCTTCTTTGCGACCGGGACGCTTCTGGGAGGGACGGTGGCTCCGTCGTTCTTTGGATACCTTGTTGATACCGGATCGCGTCAGTACACGTTCTACGGCTATCTCATGGCCTCCGGCCTTCTCCTGGCAACAGCGGGCGTGGTCTGGTTCTTCGGGGTTGACGCCGAGGGAGCGTCGCTTGAAGACGTGGCACGCCCACTCTCGGCGGCTGACGAGGAGGATTCGTGAGTCGGTTCACCATCATCGAGACGGCATCTCTTTTGCTTCGAGAGGTCGTTGTCAGTTTCTCCGGAAACAAGCTGGGCTCCGGCCCACCTCTCTAGAAGGAGATAATCATGGCGCGAGAGATGACGACCGATCCGACGATTCCAGGTGATACGAATCGCGACCCGATCACCGGGGCGCCTGGGGCCCATCCAGTGGGCGTGGGAGTAGGCACCGCAGTCGGCGGTGCGGCGGCCGGCGCCGCGGTTGGTGCGGCGGCCGGGCCCGTGGGGACCATCGCCGGGGCTGTCATCGGCGGAGTCGCGGGCGGGCTCGCCGGTAAAGGCGTCGCCGAGTCGATCGATCCGACCACCGAGGATGCGTACTGGCGCGAGAACTACGCGAATCGGTCGTACTTCGACCAGTCGTACAATTACGAGAGCGACTATGCACCGGCCTACCGGCACGGATGGGAAGCGCGATCCCGAAATCACAACAAGACCTGGGACCAGGCCGAGTCCGAGCTCCGCGAGGGCTGGGAGTCGGCCAGGGCAAACTCCCGGCTGACCTGGGAGAAGGCCAAGCATGCCGCCCGGGACGCCTGGGACCGGGTCGCGCACTCGAGCTCCGGAAGCCGTTCGACCAGCAACACCCGACAATAATCGACCCGGATTCCAACCTCGCCTCGCCCGGCTCTTCAGGAGCCTGGGTGAGCGAGGTTTCCTGGGCCGAATGCCTCGGGGAGTAAATCCTTCAATCGATATCGAAGCTCAGCGGCGCCGTCGCAGATCGACCGAATCTCGGCATCCGGCCCAAATTCATTGATGACCTGGCGGCAGGCCCCGCACGGGGCAGTCGGCTCAGGTGTGGGCGTGTAGATGACCACCGCACGAATGGTGGTCGGAGACTCTGAATCGCCGACCGCCCGAAACACCGCGTTTCGCTCGGCGCAGACTGTCAGGCCGTACGAGGCATTCTCGATATTGCCACCCGAGGCGATCCGGCCGTCACTCGTGAGAACGGCGGCTCCGACTCGGAACCGGCTGTAAGGACAATAGGCGCGCGCGGCTCCGAGTTGAGCGGCCTCGGCCAACTTCGAGAAATCCGCCTCGCTGATCGTCATCCAACCGGGTCCAGTTCGGCAACGTCCGACCGGGCCAGTTCCTCCACGCCGAGGCGATCGCAGAAATCGCCGAAGGTCTCCCCTTCCATTCGCTCCGCCCGGAAGCGGGCGAAGATGGGCCGAAGTTCCTCGACGATTCGATCGTGCGGAACGTAGTCCTTGAACTCGACGTTGAGCCGATCGTTCAAAGCGCGTCCGCCCAGGAAGATCGTGTACTTTCCAGGTCCCGGCGTGCCGTCCTTGTTGACATGTGCAGCTCGGCCGACCAGCCCGATATCGGAGTTGTACGGGCGAGCGCAACCGTTCGGGCAGCCGGTCATCCGGACCGTGATTCGCTCGTCCTCAAGCCCCTGCCGGGCCAGCTCCTTCTCGAGCTCGTCCATCACCGAGGGGAGAGCCCGCTCGGCCTCCGTCACGGCCAGCCCGCAGGTCGGTAGAGCCGGGCAGGCCATGGACCATCGACGGACCGTCGAAATCTGCTCGACCGTCGCGATCCCGTATTCCTCGAGCCAGCGCTCAATTTCCGGCTTCCAAGTCGGGTCAAGATCCATCAGCAAGATAGACTGCTGGCAGGTCAGGCGTCCGGGCGTCCCGTACTTCTCGAAGAAGGCCCGGAGTCCAGAGAGGAATCGATGGTCCTCGTCGTCGCGGAGCCGGCCGTTCTCGACCGGGAGGCCCAGGAAGAGCTTGCCGTCCTGCTGCCGGTGCCAGCCGAGATGGTCCTCGACCTCCGAGACCGTCACAGGCTTCGGATCCGAAACCCTCTGTCCGAGGTACTCCTCGATCTTTGCCCGAAACGCCTCGATGCCCCAGTCGTGGATAATGTACTTCAACCGGGCTCGCTTCCGGTCAGAGCGGTTGCCGAAGTCGCGAAAAACCTTGAGCACGGCCTCGCCGATCTTTCGAACTTCAGCCCGATCGACATAGCAGAGCGGGACCGCGAGGAAAGGGAATGTCTTTTGCGCGCTCGGAGTTGTCCCCAGTCCACCACCGACCAGAACGTTGTAGCCGACCAGCCGCCCGTCCTCAACGATCGCCAGGTAACCGAGATCATTGGCGTGAATATCGGTGCAATTATCCTCGGGGAGTGCGAACGCAGTCTTGAACTTCCGAGGCAGGTATGCCTTACCGTAAATCGGCTCGACAGGATCGTCCGAAGGCGTCGGTACCAGAACGCCGCCGTGGTGAGGGAGCGTCTCGATTCGCTCGCCGTCGAGCCAGATCTCCCAGTAGCTCGGAGACCGAGGCGCGGCGTGACCGGCCCAAAGTTGCGCATCCTCGTGGATGGCGTCTCGGACCTCGTCGCGAATCGGGGCCGGGCAGCAGAGAACATTTCGCTCGACGTCACCACAGGCTGCGAGCGTCGACATCAACGCCTCGTTGATCGCCCGAACCGTCGCCTTCATGTCCCCCTTGGGGATACCGTGAAGCTGGAATTCTTGACGGGTGGTGATCCGGAGCGTTCCGTTACCGACCTCACGGGCCAGCCGGTCGCAGGTCAGGAATTGCTCGGCCGACATCCGTCCCCCGACCATCCGAACCCGGACCATGAACGAGAACGCCTTCTCTTTTCCCTCTCGCTTGAGCTGGGTTCGAAGGTCGCGGTCGTCCTGTTGGTACGAGCCGTGGAACTTCAGGATCGTCGCCGCATCCTCGCTGATGTGCGTCGAATCAGCGACGATCTCCTCGGCCAGGATCGTCTTCAAATAACCGCTTGCCAGCTTGGTCAGCTCAACCTTGCTCGGCTTGGCGGTGGCCTCGGTCCTGGTCGGTTCCATTCCTCTCCTCCGTCGTCTCCAGCGGAATGTTCGGCTTCTGGGTAAAGATAGTAATGATTATTCTAGGGACCGACTGGTTGGAAAATCAATGGTGGTAGGGTGGGGGGACGATCAGGGAGTGGGAGATCGGGTCGGCGGTTGGGAGCGGCCCGATCAAGGTTTATTGCTTCGGAGGTGCGGCGGCGGCGTCACCAGAGGGTAGGGGGATTTCGAGCGACTTTTCGAGGACGGGGCCATCCTTGCGGTCGGCATCGGCCTTTTTCAGTTCGGCGGATCGAGCGATGGCGACGTCAAGCTGCTTGACGATTGTCTCGGTCAGGTCTTCGACCGAGGCGTTGCTGGGAGCCTGGAAGGCGAAGCTCGCCGGGCCGAGGGTCGGATTGATCTTGACGTTGGTGAACTCAAGGACAATCCTCGTCTGCGGGATCTTCTCAATGGAGCTTCGCGAGCCGATCCGCTGGCCGTCGGGGCCGACCTTCCGAGTATCAATCAGTGAGGTCTGTGGGCGACCCACGAGCTCCAGCTTGTAGGGCCAGCCGTCCTCCTTGCCCAGATAAAGCGTGGCATCCATGGGAATGTAGGGCGGGAGCAAGCCATTGGCGGCCATCCGGCGCTGTTCGGGGCCAGTGATGTTCTGTCGGGCCTCGCGTTTCCAGGTACCACGGAGAATCCAGACGGGACGGTCGCCGAGCTTGCCTTCGATCTTTTCCTGTTCGAAGCGAAAGGTCTTACGAAGCCCCTGCAGGAGGGTTTCGGGGCCGGCGAATCCCATCCCGTCGCGAAATTGCTCCTTGATCCGAAGATCGAGATCAGGAGAATTGAGTCGCTCCATGACCGGTTTAATGCTGTACTTGGAGTACATCTGCTGATCGAGGATGGCCTGGTAGTCCCACCGGGTCTCGCCGTCGCTGATCTGCAGCGAGGAACCGCTGGCGTCGGGAAGTCCGGCGACGGTGAGCTGAAAGTAGAGGCGATTCTCGGGCGCCTTGAGATATCGTCCCTTGAGGGAGATATGCTCGCTCAGCATGTCGACCTGCTCCAGGAGATCGGCGGAGCAGGAGCCAAGCAGACCCAGTCTTCGCTCGGCCTCGTCGATGAACGTCTCGGACGGGGTTGGCGGCTCTTCCTTTTCCTTGGCGGCGAGGCCAGGCGGTGCGGTTGGCGCCGAGGTGGGTGCGGCTGTCGGCCCCTGCGCGGAGGCGGTTCCGAGCCAGACACAGACCATCGCCAGGGCAAGGAGGGCCGAGGCGGTCGAGTAGGAGGCGCTGGCCCGAGGCGCGGTCTCGCGGCGTCGGGAGGGGCGTCGGGTTCGGATCGGCTCGGTCATCGGAATGGGTCGCACTCCCGCGGAAGGACTCGGTTCGTCGGGAACTTCTGGCCCGAACCTCTGAGGATCGGTTCGATCGGGGCCGGCGATAGCGTCCCCGCGGGGGACGCCGCCCGATCGTGAGGCGCGGATCCGATTCTCAGGTAGGATTGGGACGTAGGGCAATTCCTCAAGGGTCGGAAAGGAAAGCCCGATCATAATCGCTAGGCGTCAGGAGACGCAAGTCCGGCAGGCGATCCGGGAGTGACCCCCTTCGTCCCACCTGGAAACGCTCACCCGGCCGGGTGGGATCCGATACTCGAAGACGAAGCGATCCGATCCGATCGGGGTCGGCGACGACCGCGGTGGATGTCAGGAAGACAAGCATTCTCCCCGCTCGACGGATTCCGAGGCCCGGGCGCCTCCCGCGCTGCTGGCCCGACTTCGTCCGTGGGAGCTGGAGGATTTCCATGCAAGCGATCGGAGTGCTGCTGCTCGCGGCGGCGACCGCCGGCGACGGTTTCGGTTATGCGAATCCGGGCGTCGGCCTGAAGAAGTGGCTTCGACCCCACGCGGTCGTGAACGCGCCCGCGCCAGGGCCGCCGATGTATACGGCCGCAAGCGTCGGTGGCGCCGGCGGACCAATGGGCGCCGCCCCCGGCCGTCGGTTTGTCACCACACGCAGCCAGATCTATTTTCTCGATCCAGACGGCATGCAGATCGGATGGCAGTCGACAGCCGGTCCCAACGGCGAACGCGCCTACATGCCCGGCCAGCTTACGGTCCCAGCCCGATATAACTTCGGCCAGGGCTATATCTATCGTCTGAAGCTCACGAATATCCCGGGCCGCCCGGGCGCCGCGCTCTATCCGACGATCGAGGTCGCCCCGACCACCCCGGCGACCGACGCCTATCTCTCGCACAACGCGATCCCGGTCCAGTTTACCGACGAGGACTTCCGACAGGTTCTCGACGGCGGCAACTTCGTGACCAAGGTCATCTACCTCCCCGATCCCCGGTTCCAGGAACTGGCCGTCTCGGGTGTGGAAACTCTGGTCTCGACCCGTCTCGAGCCCGGTATCGACCCGATTATCGAGGCCGACAAACGCGGGACCATCCTCCTGATCGTTCGGCTCGGTGCGATCGACCTGGAAATGCCGAACGGCGGCGGAGTGATGCCGGGTGCCGCGGGGATGGTCCCGGGGCCCGTCATGAATAACGGTGCCGTCGTGACCACGCCGGTTCCCGGCGCGGTCGAAATGGCTCCAGGCTCGCTTCCGGCCGGCATGCCGGCGACGAGTGGAACGGTCATTCTCGACCCGCAACCGGCCGGCGCTCCGGCCAGCGGCCAGCCCGCGACCCCGGCCCCGGTGGTTCCCTCGGCCGTGAAGCCCGAACCGAATCCGGCGCCCGCTGGTCCGTCGGCCAGCTCCGGCTCGACGCCTCCAGCCGTCGCCGCCACTCCCGCGGACCTCGAAGCCCCCGCGGTGCTGGCTCCGGCCGCCGAGGCCCCAGCCGACGAGGCCCCTCCGCCGGTGCCTCAGCCCTGATCGGATCGAAGTACCGCGGATGGACCACGGCAAACCCAGAGGATAGCGTGTCTCGACAGGAGAGATCCGAACGATCTCCGGACTTTTGCCTCGATCTCTCTGAGTCTCCGTGGTTCCTCAAAAATCCAGAGGGGTGGGCTTCGCGCCCGGCGAGGTCCGCCCCTTTTCCCTATCCGCCCGCCCGTCAGGAGGATCGTTCGATGAGCCGTCCAGGATGGATCGGCCGATTCGCGACCGGCGCCCGGCGCTCCGCTGGGTATGCCCTGTTCATCCTGCTCGCCGCGGGCCCGACGATCGCCCGGGCACAGGCCCCGGCGGTCGCGCCGGCGATGGAGCAACCGGCCGGTGAGGCCGTTGTCGGACCGGCCGGTGAGGCGGTCGTCGGACCGGCCGTTCCGGTCTTGCCGCCCGACGTCCAGGTCGTTCGCTTTCAGGGGCCCGAACGGGTCGTCGTCGAGGTTCTGGGGCCCACTCCGGTGCCGGTCCCGCAGGGAGATAACGGCGGAATCCTGACCGTCGGAATGAAGAGAGGCATCGGATACCGCCTGCGAATCGCCAGCATCCCCGAGCGGCCGGGTGTCGAGATTTTCCCGGTGATCGAGGTCGTCGGGCACCTGCACCGTCCGGAGACGATCGATCCGGGCAAGTACCCGATCCGGGTCATCTTCACGCTCGAAGACCTACTTACAGTCGTTGATCGGGCGCGGCTGATCACGAAGGTGATCTACCTCGAAGACCCCGACCAGGCGCTACCATTCCGGATGGCGAAGGACCAGATCCCGGTCGTCTCGCTCAATCCGACCGAGCATCCGCTCCGGGTCGCGCAGGCTCTCGGACGTCCGATGGCGATCATCCGGGTAGGCGGGCGCCGGCCGACGATCGAAGAGATCGAGAACGGTCCCGGCGATTACGGACTCGACGCCGCCGCCTCGATGGGGGCTCAGCCCTGTCCGTTTGCCCGGCAGGACGGCACGCGATGCCCGGTCGTCGCCGGCCCGCTCTGTACCGCGCCGACGACCCGAAAGACCCTCCTGCCCGGCGACGAATTCCTCTGCGACGGTGGCGATCGAGGCGTTCCGGTCTCAGCCGGCGGCGATGGCGGTCTCGGCGGCGTCGAGCCTCGCGACTCCGCGGTTCGATTCGACATCGGTCTGGACCGCCGATCCCAGCCTAGGACCCTGCCGACCAACGTCGTCTGCATCTACGCCCCAAGGTTCGCCGAGGTCCGCGTCGCCACCGGCGTCAACGAGGCAGTCGACGTCCGGCATCTCCACACCGACGTCATCCGCGAGAAGATCGAGACGGCTCGCGCGGAGGCCGGCTCGCGACGGTTGGTCCAGAACCAGGCCGCCGAGCTTTCCCGCCAGCGCGAGCGAGCCTCGGGCTTCAAGGGACGCGCTGTCCTCGACGAGAAATCGAACAACCGAGCCTCCGCCGGTTACGAGAACGCCCAGGGCGCCCAGTTGAAGGTTCAGCGGCAGTCGCCCGAACTGGCTCGCAACCGCCAGAAGCCCGGACTCTCCCAGCAGCGAATCCGCCTCGACGGGATCAAGTCGGCCGAGTCGCCCGTCGCGACCGGAATCACCGAGGGAGCCGGCGAGCAGGTGATGGTCTGGGGAACTCACCAGGTCACGGGCGTCGAGACCCCGCCGAACCGGCCGGGCCTCGCCGTGATCAAACGCGTGAGCGTCTCCGAGGCCGAGCCGGGCGACACCGTCACCTACATGATCTTCTACCGGAACATGGGGAACACCCCGATCAAGGCCGTCACGATCGCCGACAGCCTGCTCCCTCGCCTCGAGTACCTCAAGGGAACCGCGCGCGGGCCAGCCGGTACGGCCTTCTCCACCGCGATCAACCGCGTCGGCTCGACCGAACTCAGGTGGACACTCCCCGGTATCCTGGCCCCCGGCGCTACCGGGCACGTCTCGTTCGATGTCATCATCCGCTGATCCCCCTACCCGAAAATCGGCACCCGGCTGCACTCCGTGGCCAGTTTCCAGTCCCCTCGGCCGCACCTTTCCGGATGACTCGGTCGACATCATCCCAGAGTGAATCGACGGGTGGATTTGCCTCCATATCGCTCGATTCACCGGGATGGTTCGATCAAGGTCATGAATCTTCATTCTTGATCTGCTTGATCCTGCCGAATGGCTCCCAGCTTCCTCGCCTTCCTCGATTCTTCATCTTGTCCGATTTGCTGCACTAACCCATGGAGCCATCGGCGCCGACTTGTTATGTTGTGCCGGCCCGCTTGATATCCGAAGCGTGCCGAACGGCCGAGTCCGCCGGGTCGATACGCGGTTCTTTGCCGACCAACATGATGAGCGACTTCGCATTCCCCGGCGGAGACGACATTGGAGATTCGAGCCCCTCGGATCCGCGCCTCATCCTCGATCGGACCGCCCCCGAATTGCTCTCCGCCCACCGGGCTCGGGCTCGGTACTGGATCGCTTGCTTTCGACTCAACCCGGCGGAATTCTCCGAGGAAGACGCGGTGCAGCAGGCCCTTGTCCAGCTCTCCCAGCGCCTCCTCACGGACCGAGCTCCCCTCCTTACACCGGCCCTGCTCCACCGCCGTTTTCCCCGAATCCTGAAACAGGTCATTATCGACGAAAGTCGCCGCCAGCATGCAAGCAGGCGTATGGGGGGGGGTAATCTCTCTCTCGGGATGCTGGAAGAGGCCGGTTTCGACCGGATTGATCCACGATCTCCGGAGCCTTTTGAAATCGCCGGCCGATCGGACGCGTTTCGAAGGGTTCTGGATATCCTGTGTCGGCGGGATCGGTCGTTGCGAGCGCTCGCGGTGATGAGGATGAAGGGATACACGAACGAGGAAGTCGCCCGGTTGCTCGGGATCTCGCTCGCGACCGTTGAACGCAAGATGGGCCAGGTTCGAGCGATTCTGGAAGCGTGGTACGACCAGCAGCGGTGAGCACGCGTTTTTTCGAGAGTCGTAAATCTCGACGGACTTTGACTTTGCCCGTGGAAGCAGCGAACGTCTGGGAAAAATCGCAAAGAATCGTGAGGGGTTTTTGGTCGGTTTTACGGAATAGATGGTAGGAGGAGCGGATTTTCGATTCGCCACGACGATAGCTCCGCGGTCCGAGGAATACGGGCGGCGGTTTTGGTCGCGTGGCGATGACGGTTCGACGTCCGCCGCTCGGGACCTGTCGGTTTTCCTCGCCTTTCCCTCGAACTTCTTCCGATCGCGCGTTGCATCCTGGAGTGGGGCCGTCGCCGCCGCCATCGGGCAGGTTGCTCGATGAGGCCGAGGAGGCTCGCGTTCTCCGTCCGTACGCACCTGTGCACCGTCATCGTAGGGAAGGATTGTCACCATGCGTCGCACCACCGCCGCGTTGTCCCGGAGCCGCCGGAACCGCCCCCTCCCCGGCCGACGCCGCGACCGCCGATACCGGATCGTCCCTCTCGAGCCGCTCGAGAACCGACTCGTGCTCAGCAACGGCACGGTGATGCTTTCTTCGATTGCCTCGCTGCCCAGCCCGAACGGCGTGGCTTACGACCCTTCGCTCAACGGCCTGATCGTTTCGGTCAACTTCTGGAACGGCAGTCCCAACAACCTCGACCTGGTCAAGTCCGACGGGACCGTCACCCCATTCTCCTCCGCCAGCGGCTGGTCCGACGAGATCTATCTCGACGTCGTTCAGCCTGGCCAGCCGGGCGGATGGACCCCGGGCGACGTCTTCGCTGGGACCAACTCCTCGGGGCAAATCGCCCGGATTTCCAACAACGGGGCCACGCTCAATCCTTCCTGGGTCGCCCTGCCCGGCGAGACGGGCTTGTTCCGTGGCGATATCGTCTTCGACCGGACCGGCGTCTTCGGCGGCGACCTGATCGCCGTGACCAAGCAGGGAGACGTCTGGCGGATCAACGCCCAGGGGACGGCGACGAAGATCACCACCGTCGCCGGCAGCCAGTTCCTCGAGGGGACGACAGTCGTCCCCGACGACCCGGGGAAGTACGGCCCGCTGGCCGGCACCATCGTCGTGGTGGATGAAGACCAGGGCGGAATCTACTCCATCACTCCGTCGGGGGTGTCGACCTTCTACAGTCTGGGGATCAGCTCGCCCACCAGCATCCAGATCGCCAATTCCACGGGCAATTATTACGGGGTCGACTACGGGAATAACCGGATCGTCGGCGGTCAGTCGTCGGACTTCGCCTGGATGAACGGCGACCTGCTCATCGCCAGCGAGAGCCCGGGGACGGCCCCGGGCCTGTTCCGGGTCTACTGGAACGGGTCGGCGCTGGGTGTCCAGGCTCTGACCTATGCCAGCGGTTCAGCGACGGTCAAGCAGTGGGAGGGGATCACCTTCGCTCCGATCGGGATCGGCTCGCTCCCCCCGCCGCCGGGCGAGCTTTCGTCGATCACCGGATCGGTCTACGTCGACGCCAATAACAACGGCAAGGTGGACCCGGGCGAGCCGGGGATCCCGGGCGTCACGGTGACCCTCTCGGGGAAGGACAACCAGGGCGATCCCGTCTCGGCGACGACCGTGACGTCGTCCTCCGGGATCTACCAATTCTCGGGGTTGCGCCCCGGGACCTACAACGTGACGGAGGTCTCTCCCTCGGGCTACGTCGACGCCAGGGACACGGCGGGCACGGCCGGGGGGACAGTCGGTCACGACACGATCACCGGGATCGTTCTGGGTGACGGTGTCAATGCCGTCGGCTATGACTTTGGCTGGCAACTGGCGCCGACGTTCACGACCTCTCCTGTCCTCGCGGGCGCCGCGGGCATCGCCTATTCCTACCAGGCCGCGGCGACCGACGCCGACGGCGACCCGCTGACCTACTCCTTGCTCGAAGGACCGGTGGGAATGACGGTGGGCGCCACCACCGGGCTGGTGACCTGGTCCCCCGGCACGGGCGACGTCGGGACGCACCCGGTCGTCCTCCAGGTCTCCGACGGCCGCGGCGGGTCCGCCGAGCAACCCTACACGATCGCCGTCCAGGCCGCCTCGATCGACACGCCGCCGCAATTTACCTCGCAGCCGGTCCAGTCGGCGAGCGTCGGCGGGGCCTACGCCTACCAGGCGACCGCCGCCGACCCCGATGGTGGCGCCCTGACCTTCTCGGTCATCTCGGGGCCGGCCGGTCTGTCGATTCCCAACTCCTCCACCGGGCTCGTGACCTGGACGCCCACTGCCCCGCAGGTCGGCACCGCCTCGGTCACGCTCGAGGTCACCGATCCCGCCGGAAACTCGGCCGAGCAGACGTTTCCGATCGTCGTCGCCACCTCCTCGCCGAGCGACGCGGTCGCCATCACCAGCCATCCGATCACGACGGCCACGGCCGGCAATACCTACTATTACGACGTCGCGGCCGAGTCGGCGCTCGGCCTGGCGATCTCCTACTCGCTGGTCGCCCCATATCCCGCCGGGATGACGATCGACCCGGTCGACGGTCGAATCCTCTGGGCGCCGACGAGCGGCGACGACGGATCCCATCCAGTGACGGTCGAGGCGATCGACACAGGAGGCGCCTCTGATACCCAGACCTATACCCTGACCGTCACCGACCTCAACACGCTCGAAGGGCGGAAGTACACGAACGGGCCGGGCTACATCCCGCCGTCGCCCGTGCCCGCCGGCCAGCCGGCCGGCGCCACCTCGCCGGTTACCATCGTGCCGATCGCCGGCTCGATCGCCGGCGCCAGCGCGGTCGTCAACGACCCGGCCGTTGGCTCGCTGATCGTCTCGGAGGGTTGGCAGACCTACGGGCCAGCGTTCCGGCAGGTCTCCGCCGACGGCAGCCTAACGACGTTCGCCCCGAATGCGTGGTTCTCCAACGAGGTGCAGATGGCCACGGCGGAGCCGGGGGTCGCCACTGGCTTTCGGGTCGGCGACATCTACGCGGCCACGGGCCAGAACGGCGTCATCGCCCGGATCTCCGACGGCGGGAACAACATCGTCAACCCCTGGGTCACCCTGCCCGAGGGGCAGCTCTGGGGCAACCTCTGGATCGATCAGACCGGCGTCTGGGGCGGCGACATGATCGTCGCCGCCAGCAGCGGCGACATCTGGCGTGTCACGCCCGAAGGGACGTATTCTGAGGTCGCCTCGGTCGGCCAACCCGTCGAGGCCCTGACCACCGTCCCCGACGACTCGACCCGTTACGGCCCCCTGGCTGGCTGCATTCTGGCCTCGGTCGGCGACAATGTTACCAACGATTCGCTTTACGCCATCAACACCTCCGGCCAGGTCCAGACCTTCCACCTCGGCTTCGGCAACACCGAGTCGCTCGCCATCATCCCGCCCGACGCCAATTTCTACGGACTCGACATCTCCAATAACGCCCTCTACGGCATCGGCGCCTCGAACTTCTCCAACATGGTCGGCGACATCCTCTGTGTCGCCGAGGGCAATCCGTCGCAAGTCGTCCCGGGGACCTCGGGGCTCTATCGGCTGCACTGGAACGGCACCAGCCTCGACGTCCTCCCGATCCCGCTGGCGGCCGGCTCGACCCAGCCCGTGCAGTGGGAAGGAACCACGTTCACCTCGTTCGATGCCTCCGCCCTGCCGGTCAATCATCCGGCGGTCGGCGTCCCCGGCTGGACCATCGACCTGGAGCAGAACGGGTCGGTGATCGCGAGCACCACGACCGACGCGCAAGGGAACTATTCCTTCACTGGCGTGGCCGCCGGAACCTACACCGTCGCCGAGGTCCCTCAGGCGGGCTGGACCCAGTTCGCGCCCACCGCCTCCACGTACACCGTCACCGTCACCAGCGATCAGGTGGTCTCGGGGCTCGACTTCGGTAACGAGCAGAATACGCCGCCCCCCGATCCCGGGCCGGTCTTCCAGTCGACCTTCCAGGGCGACTCGACGGCGAAGGTCGGCCAGCGGTATACCTACACCGCCCTGGCCCCCGACGCCGATCACGACCAGGTCACCTACTCGCTCGGCCTGGCCCCCAAGGGGATGGTCATCGACCCGGTCGACGGCCAGGTCGTCTGGACGCCCCAGCCGGGGCAGGTCGGGTTCCAGGGCGTCGAGATCGTCGCCACCGATTCCCACGGGATCGTCGCCACCCAGTACGAATCACTGGCCGTCTCGCCGGCCGATATCCCGCCGGTCATCACCACGGCGACGCTCCCCGACGGCTACCCCGACGTGGCCTACGGCGTGCCGATCAACGCCGTCTCGCCAGTGAACGACTCGTTCACCTTCACACTCGGCGCGGGGGCGCCTTCGGGGTTGCAGATCAGCGCCTCGGGCCTGCTGACCTGGGCGACGCCGGTCCTGGGTACGTATACCGCCGTGGTGATCGACGTCACCGACAGCCAGGGCGGGACGAACAGCAGGACCTTCGCCCTCGACATCGTCCCCGACCCGGGCAGCGGCGTGCTCTCGTGGCAGACCACCCCACCCACGACGATCCGGGTCGGACAGACCTACACCTACCTCCCGGTCGCCACCGACACCGCCGCCTACCCACTCACCTACACCCTGGTGGCGCCCGATCCGTCCGGCATGAGCATGAACACCACCACCCATGCCATCACCTGGATACCGACGGTGAACCAGCTCGGCGACAACAACCCGTTCACCGTGCAGGTTTCCGACGGCCACGAGACGCTCACGCAGACGATCCAGCCGGGGGTCGACGTGACCGACCTGGCGACCGACCACCCGCCGACGATCACCTCGACGCCGTCGCGGTATGCCGTGGTCGGCGACGAGTACCAGTACGCCCTGACCGCGACCTCGCCCGGCAACGAGACCCTCTCCTGGACGCTCGACTCGGGCCCAACCGGCCTGGCGCTGGATCCGGCGACGAACACGCTGGTCTGGACCCCCACGCCCGACCAGGGGAATACGTTCCCATCGTTCACCGTCACGGTGCATGACGGCCAGGGGGGCTGGGCCAGCCAGACCGCCCCGGTCGACGTCCTGGCGGCCGACGCGCCGCCGCGGTTCACCAACTTCGCGCCGCCGACCCTGGCCGGAGTGGGCACAGCCTACGCCTACCCGGTCCAGGCCAGCGACCCCGACGGTTCGGCCGTCACCGCCTCGGTCGCCGTCAGCCCGCCGGACGGCACCATCACCATCGGGTCCGGCGGCCTGATCCAGTGGACCCCCACGGCCACCGGCACCGAGACGATCACCGTGACGGCGAGCGACTTCGCCGGGCTGACCGCCGTCGAGACGTATACCGTCACCGTTCAGAGCACACCGCCGGGCAGCCCGCCGACGTTCACGACCGGACTGCCGCCGGCCACCTGGGGCCTCGGCGTGGCCTATCCCTACACCGCGGCCGTCAGCGATCCCCAGGGCAGTACGATCACCTATTCGATCGCGTCGGCATCGGGCCTCACCGACCTCGGCATCAACTCCACCACCGGCGCCGTGGAATGGACCCCCTCGTCGTCCGATGTCGGCGCTCAGACGATCACAATCACCGCGACCGATACGCTGGGGCTGATCGCGGTGTTGACCTTCCCGGTGACGATCGCCAATTCGCAGCCCCCCTCGATCGTCGCCAGCGGCGCCCAGACCGTCATCGCCGGACAGGTTTATTCTTACCAGGTCCAGGCCAGCGATCCGGCCGGTGACCCATTGACGTATTCCTTCGTCGTCCCGCCGCCGTCGGGGATGACGATCGACGGCTCGGGCCTGATCACCTGGGCCACCTCCGCCGCCGATATCGCCGGCAGTCCGTACACCATCGAGGTCCAGGCCACCAACCCCGCCGGCTTGACGGCGCCAACCCCGCTCGATTATACGTTGACCGTGGTCCAGGACACCCAAC
>DAIDKV010000140.1 GCA_027449865.1 Planctomycetales bacterium | reverse complement strand
GGGGGTTAGGGGGTGGTTCGCGCTCGGACCAGAGGAGCGATGGCACCCGACGACTCACTTATGAAGATCCCCCGATCTTGGACGCAGGGACTGCCCTAAAGTCCAATTGCTTGCGTGGGTGCGAATAATCCGGGCTAGAGCTTTTAGGCGAGCCTTCGGCCCCTTCGACGGGCCATTACCAATTCCTCACATGAGTCAAAGTCCAAAACTACTAGAGGGTATGACCATGGAAAACAACTGTGCTGAATTCCCATGCGATAAGGATAAGAATCTATTAACGCAGATTGCATCAAGCAAGTATCTTACTGCCTGCTCCTTAACTAACTGTGTGCTCGTACTTGGAGGCTTGATCTCTTACGGGATGAGTCTTCCTGCCGTCGTCAGCTACTTCCAGGGTGAATCGCTAGTCTTAGCAAACACGCATTCCGTGGGAGCGCTTGAAGAAGGCCGTCGTTATACCTTTGGTATACCTATAAGTAACGCAAGTAGTAGACCCATCAGGATTACTGGGGCGCAAACTTCCTGCGGCTGTACAACTCTGACTGGATTACCATTGACACTAGCACCTCGAGAAAAAAGGACTCTGGAGATTCAGGTGGCTGCGATACGGAGGATGGGAGAATTCGATTCACGGATCGACCTGTTTGTCGATCAGGGCAATCCTTACATCAAGAGCTTTCAAATACAAGGGACGATTGTCCCGTCAGGTCGTTCCAATGGTTCGGCGCGCTGAACTTATTGGAGTGGTTTGCTCGCTTTTCCGTGAAATGGGGGTGCGACATGAAGGAATCGAGACGCGCGACTGCAGCAGTGCTTCTGAATGTTTTATCGATCGTGGTTTGCCTTGGTTTCGTCAGCGGGAATGCCTTTTTAGGGGGGCACCGCGCTGTCGCTCAGTCGTTTGCTGGTGGAAACTGCGTCCTCTGCTTTGCCAGTAATTTGGCATGCGCCACTCCGGAATTCAATTCTTACTGTTCGAACAACCTGGAGGATCCCCTCTGCGCGAACGGTTGTGATGGCGGGTCCTGCAACCCTGGAACTTGTGACAATTTCGGTGACGCGACCGGCTCTTGGTGTGAATGCATCTAATCATGCATGTGTGAAAATTTCTTCAAAACACTGACTTCACCCAGAAGTCGTGCGACTGCGCCCCGGGCCTCCTCATCGCCCCGGTGAGAGGCCCTTCAGTTAGTAGAGGAATCGGCCCACAGGGGCATCGGTCGGCTCATACTGGTTGTCAAAAAGAGACTACGTCTCCAAACTCGGGATAGCCGGCAGCGGTAGGACCCTGGCAGACATCCTATAAACCGTAAAGCGGTCAACCGGACTGTTGGAAATTCTTGTCGCGGAGGGGCAATGTCAGCCAAACGTGTTCCAACAATTTTGGCCAGAATTCTTTCAGTGTCAACCATTTTGGCTACGCTCGCTTTCAATTTGGCGGCTCGAGATGAAGACAATCTCAGCGATCGTTTCGCGAGAGAGTATCCACGAGCCTTGGAGAGACTCAGAACCGCGTACCACCATTTTTGGGGGTCCGGGACCGAGACGATTGCTCGGCAGGCTAAGGGCAAGAGCTGGACGACTATCTCAGTTATCCGGCTTACCTTCAATGTGAGCGGAGATAGCATCCGAATCGACAAAGAAAATGTTAATGGCCAATATACCGTAGAGTCGGTAAATTCAAAATACGCATTTCGCGCTCAAGCACCGAAGAAGAACGGGCCTCTCGCTCTTAAGGGTCTGAAGGAAAATGGCAGTAGTCTCCTTGCTCGGTCGATTGACCAATTCCGCCGGGATTACCTTCTCGCAGCATTCTCAGTGAGGGTTCCCATAGGCGATTTTTTGTTTGATCCCACATTGACAACTATTGGACGAGTTTTCACAGTGATGAGAGAGGGCCGGGAGCTAGTTCGGGTAGAGTATTCGAGAAACTATCGCTTTCAAGGTGTTCCCACAAAATTGAACGGATGGCTAATCCTCGATCCAGGCAACGGCTGGGCACTAGTAGAACTCAGTCAGAGCGACGAAAAGGGCATCCATCAACTACATACATCAATTGAATACGGTTCTTCTAACAATGGAATTCCAGTTCCTAAGGAGGTGTTGCTTCAAAGCAATCGGGAAAGGAGGTTGTTTTCTTTTGAAGAGATTTCTTTTGAAGACACTCCGGATTTTGCCTTCAGCCTTTCGAGTATTGGTCTGCCAGAGTTTGAAGGCTCATGGAAGATTTTCGGGATGCGATGGTTCTGGTTTTTTAATCTCGCGTTGGCGTTGATTCTGCTCATGATAAGATTGTTCTTTTGGGCAAAAAGTTCCCGAAACGAGAATCGTGATCAAAGCCGTCAGAGTTGATCGCTGCATTTACGGAGCCTGTTTCAGCCGCCCATCAGACCCTTGAATTATTGAAATCTAAGTGCTCCAAGTTCCTTGATGCTCAGGCGGCCGGAACGTCCTGATGTTACCCGGAGCTTCAACCCGGCCTGTGCAAAGAAGGAACGTACCAGATGAGGCTTCTGTCGCAGGCGACCGACGGTGAGGACGAGTTCCTGGTGCAACTCGTCCAGGTCCCGACACATCAGGTTGCGCATCTCCACGTTCTTCAAGTGATGCCACCCACCCTCATCCCAGGGGTTCAAGTCGGGAGCATAGCCAGGCAGGGCCTCCAGCCACACCCGGCCGCGGGTGCTCGTTACGTACTCCTTGACCTCCGCCCGTCGATGGATCGGCGAGCCGTGCCAGATCACCAGCAGCCGCTCGCCCGCCACCCGGAGCAGGTGCAGGAGGAACTCGATGGAGGGCATCCCGTTGAGCGACTCGGGCCGGACCAGCGTGTAGACCCGGCCCACCGGCGTCATCCCCCACATGACCGAGAGGTGGTCGCGCGTCTGCTTCTCGCGGAGGACCGGCGTCATTCCCTCGGGGGCGTAAGTCTTGACCACCCCCGGCAGGAGGTAGAAGCCCGATTCGTCCTCGAAAACGAGGGTCCGGCGCTCACGGCGGGCGCGCCGGAGCAGTTTCGGCCAGGTCTCGTCACGCCACCGCCGGATCGCCTCGTCGTCCCGCTTGATCGGCTGCTGCGGCGTCCAGCGCAGGTCCTTGAGTATCCGGCCGACGTGGACAACCCACAGGCCTCCTTGATGTGCACCTCGGTATACATCATTCTTGGAGGCCATTCACGCCAAGGCAAGCCCTTTTCCGACAGAGCCTAGCTTTTGGAGGACCTTTTCCGTGTGGACCCTCTACTTGGCCGGTCTTACTGCCATGCTAGTCTCGCCCGTCGTGATGGCCGACGAACCGACGACCTTCAGTGAAGCAACGAAGAAAGGTGGTCAACCGCCGCAAGCCGAACGGCCGATCGCTCACCGATTCCGGGAAATCCGAGACGAATACGAGCAGATCGCCGCGTATCGACGTCGATTTCTGTCGGCCGCCGTGAAGGCCAAGAGCCAGCGAGACAAGCGTGAGTCTAACGAGAAGGAGTCCCGCGACTTAGTCGCTGATTTCTCGCGCCGAATGGTGGATTTAGCCGAGTCCTCCCCTGGTGATCCGGCGGCTCGGGATGCCTTACTTTGGGTGATCGGACAGACTGCCCGAGCCGATTTTGGAGCCTATGGTGATCAGTTCGGTCGTGCGGGAGCGTTGTTGGTCCGCCATCACGGCGATGACCCCGAGGCTATTCGCATTGGCCTGAGCCTTGACAACTGGGTGACTCCTCATCGTGACTCGCTGCTGTTGGGTTTCTACTCCGCTGCCAAGGGCCGCGAGGCACGGGGGCTGGCACGGCTGGCACTGGCCCAGTATCTTGTCCACAAGACCAGGGAGGTTGTCTACGCTCGTTCTATCGTGGGCCGACCAAAGTTCCGCGCCCTCCAGGCAGGGAAGGTCATTCGAGAACGCGATATGAACAACGAGCAATATGCCAACCTCCTCACCCTTCGCCATTGCGACCCGCAAGCGATCCAATCCGAGGCTGTACGGCTCTTCGAGGAGGTAATTGCCGAATATGGCGATGTGGCACACATTACGCGGCGGCAGCGCGTATTGGAGGCATCGGTAAAGGATCCCACGTCAAGGGTGAATGGAAGGTCGCTGACGGACCAAGATCGCCGTCTTATCGAAAGCAAGGTCGCCAGCAAGAAAACTCTGGGTGAAGTGGCTGTAGGACGACTCGATGAGTTATTCAATCTAGTAGTCGGCAAGTTAGCCCCAAAGATCACAGGAGTGGACGTCGATGGCAAGAAATTGGAGTTGAGCGACTCCAAAGGTAAGGTGAGCTTGCTGGTCTTCTGGGGATCCTGGTGCGCCCCCTGCATGCAACAGTTGGCACATGAAAAGGAACTGGCTGCACAATATAAGGACCGCCCTTTCATCGTGCTCGGCGTGGAATGTGGAGACGCCCCTGACATCGCCCGCAAGATAGTTGCAAGGGAGAGAATCAGCTGGCCCAACTGGTACGACGGAGATGTAGCTGGTGGACCGATAGCCACACTGTACCGCATACGCCACTACCCTTCGGTTTTCCTACTCGATGCTAAGGGTGTTATCCGCTCGCGAGGGCCATTTTCGCCCGAGCTAGACGCTCTGATCGAGACCCTCGTAAACGAGGCAGAGCATTACTGAGTGTTGCATGGAGAAGTAAACTTCACGGGCCGCTAGAATGAGTCATGGGGACCTCCGATTCTCAGCCTCATGACTGGCGGGAGTGGCGACGGATGAGGGCACTGGATCTGGCGCGAGAGGACCTGACGCAGCGCGACATCGCCGAAGTCCTGGACGTCTCCAAGGGCGCCGTCAGTCGCTGGCTCACCGCGGTCCGACGTGGTGGGCAGGAAGCCCTCCGATCTCACCCCGCTCCGGGGCCCATCCCCAAGATCACCAACGAACAAACTCCGCATGGTCCCCGACCTCCTCTGCCATGGTGCCGAGGCCTACGGCTTCCGCGGGGACGTCTGGACCTGCGAGCGGGTCGTCGTCATGGACGATGAGGTCGAGATCCGCTACGTCTTTCCGACCAGCCCCCAGGGCGAACACGCCCGTTTATGTCATTTGCGTTCAGACTATTTCCGCCACCCAGACCTGACGTCACTGACAAAATTGATAATCCGTCCAGGACACAATAACTTATCCATGTACTAACGCCGAATCCCAACAATCTAGGGAAAATGCTACGGGCTCCGGACGCACGGCCGCCCAGACACAACACTTGACCTCAAATCCATGTATTATTGGAATCCTTTAGCCTGGATTGGAGTGAATGCTCTGCTCATATCGACCGGGTGGCGAGCGACCCGGCGGGTGGACCCCGAGGGCGACTTCGCCGCCCATGCCGTCCATGGCGTCGTGGTCTGCTGGGGCGTCGTCGTCGCGGCGGTGTTCGTCCTGGGGACCGTCGGAGCCCTCGCGGCCGATAGCATACTGGCGGCGGTCGCCGGCCTCTCGGTTGTGCTCCTCTGCGCGTGCGGCCCAAGGACCTCCACGGCGGTCACCAGGTCGGTTGATTCGTCGACGAATCCGGTGGGTTGGCCCCTGGCGTGGTCGGGCGTTCTGACGTTCGCGGTGGTGCACTCGATGATGCGGGGCGTGCTGATGCCCCCTGACGACTGGGACACGTTGATGTATCATCTCCCCCTGGTCGACCAGTGGTTGTCGGCGGGGAGCTTGTATGCGCCCGAAGCGTCCCACTGGAGTAATCCCGGCAATAATGAGATCCTGGCCATGTGGTTGGTTGCTCCGTTCTCGGGCGACTTCCTGGCCGCGCTGAACAACCTCCCCGCCGTGGCCCTGCTGGGGTTCGCCACCGTCGGGCTGGGGGCGGAGGTCGGGCTGTCGCGGACGTTCCGTCACCTGTGCGGGATGGCGGTCCTCGGCAACTCGATCGTGCTTCATCAATTGACGAACGCCGACAACGACGTGGCCTCGGCCGCCCTCCTTGTGGCTTCCGCTTACTATGGGGTGCGGTTCGCGCGTCGCGGCCGAGCGGCTGACCTGATCCTCTACGCGATCGCCCTGGGTCTACTGGCCGGCGTCAAGTATTACTCGCTCGGGTATGCCGGGGTCGTGTGGATGACGATCGCTCCGCTGGCCTCCGTACGGGGCCGCCGCGCGGGGTTGGTCGCCGCCGGCGCCGGCCTGGCCGGCCTGACCTTGTTTGGTGGGTACTGGTATTTCCGAAACTGGTTGGTGACCGGTCAGCCGTTGTACCCCCTGGGTTCAGCCGGCGTGGGGGACATCCACCGACCACTTTATCCAACGATGTGGCAATCAACCCTCCTGGGCAATGGCCGAGCGGAGTTGGTGCCTCTGGCCTCCGCGGCGCTTGCGAGGTGGACCGGGCCGTGCTCCCTGGCGGCCGTGGCGGGACTCCCCCTGTGGCTCGCCTGGCTGCTGGCCTCCGGCCGATCTCGACTGCTCACCACGGGTGTTGCATCGGAGGGCTGGGCCCGCCTCGCGCTCTGCGCGCTCACGGTCTTGTCGGGCCTCGTCCTCGCCGTGACGCCGTTCTGCGTCGAGGACATCCCCGGTACGCTGAACCAACTCGCATGGGGGGCGACTCCCGCTCGCTATGGGCTCGGCTTCCTGAGTCTCGCACTGCTGGGCCCCGTGGCGATGATGAGCGACCTCGCGCGGCTCGTCGCGTCGCGCCTGAGCGGGGGCTCGAAGGCCGGCCCGCTGGCCGTGTCGGGTCGCTGGCTGGCCGTCAACGCGATGGCGATCGTCCTGACGGCCGCGCTCGCGTTCCAATTCGTATCCGCCTTCCGCGGTATCGATCCCCAGGTCAAATACTCGCCGATCCTGGGGGCCTTTGTCGACGATCGCGATGTCCTCCTGTGGGCGAACATCGTCCTCGATGTCCTCCTGGCGGCCATCGTCCTCCGCCATACACCGATCTGGGCCATCGTCGCCTCGCGGTGGAACCGCGCCGCCGGGCGTCTCGTGCTGGTGTTGCTCGGCTCGGCTGTCGTGGCCGGGGCCCTTGCGTCGGTCCATTGGGTGGCACGCGGATGGCATCGGGAGTTCGCCTCCTACTATGATAACCTGTACCAGACCGGGGCATTCGAGCGCCTGGCCCGACTGGACCCGGGCTCCACATATCTCTGCGTCCTGGAGTATCGCGGTTATCCGTTCTTCGGGTCGTCGCGCCGGTTCCGCGTCTACAACCCCTTTTCCGTGGATTCCTACGATTCGTTGCTGGCCGACCTGCGGCGGCGGCGGATCACGCACATTGCGGCCCGCACCGATCCCGGGCCTTCCTGGAGTCGGTATCACGATGCGGATCGATGGCTCTCCGAGCACCCGGCCATCTTCCGAGCGATCGAGCGCGGGGGTTGGCTGACGCTCTACGAGGTGGACCTCGACGCCATCGACCGCGCGCCGGCCCGGTAAAGGCTCGGGGAACGCCATGCGATTGACTCTTGATGCTTTCGGTGGTCTTCCCCAAAGGGGGGGGTCTTTATGCTGTCGCCTCCTGAGACGAGCCCGGTCGCCGACCTTTCTGGGATGAGCCCGGCCGTCGATGCCGCCGACATCGAGGTCTCGGTGGTCCTGCCCTGCCTGAACGAGGCGCGCACGGTCGGGCGGTGCATTGATAAGGCCACCGCATGCATCCGGAGCCTGGGTCTCAGCGGCGAGGTTGTGGTCGCCGATAATGGCAGCACGGACGGCTCGCCGGAGATTGCCCGGTCCCACGGCGCGCGGGTGGTCCGGGCCGACATCCGGGGATACGGTAGCGCCTTGCGGGCCGGGATCGCGGCCGCGCGGGGCCGTTATGTGATCGTGAGCGACAGCGACGACTCCTACGACCTCGGTGGCCTGGGGCCCTTCGTCGAAAGGCTGGCCGACGGCGACGAACTGGTGATCGGCAACCGTTTCCGGGGCGGCATCATGCCCGGGGCGATGCCGTGGCACCATCGATGGGTCGGCAATCCGATCCTCTCCGGGGTGCTCAACCTGTTCTTCCACAGCCCCGTCGGCGACGCCCATTGCGGGCTGCGGGCGTTCCGCAAGGGCTCCTATGACCGCCTCGGCCTGGTCTCCACCGGCATGGAGTTCGCCAGCGAGATGATCGTCAAGGCCTGCCTCCATCATCTCCGGATCGGAGAAGTGCCGGTCGTCCTCCGCCCCGACGGCCGCGGCCGACGCCCGCATCTCCGCAGCTTCCGCGATGGCTGGCGGCACCTGCGCCTGCTGCTACTGCTCTGCCCGACCTGGCTGTATCTCGTCCCGTCGGCGTTGATGATGGCGGTGGGCCTCGGGTTGATGGTCTGGCTGACGCCCGGCGGGCGCCGGACGGGCCGGGTGATGCTTGACGTGCACACCATGACGCTCGGTGCCCTCTGCATGCTGCTGTCCTGGCAGATGTCCTGGATGTGGGTCCACGCCAAGATCCACGGCTGGTTCGGCGGGATGCTGCCTCCCGACGCGTTCATGCGGGCCTTCTCCCGGCATTTCACCCTGGAGCGGGGCGTCGTGACCGGGGCCTCCCTGCTGCTCGCGGGCCTGGCCTGCGACTCGTGGGTCGTCGCGGAGTGGTACGCCCGCGACCTAGGCGCGCTCGAGGTGCGGCGGACGCTCCGATTCGCCCTGTGGGGCCTGACGGCGATGGTGCTCGGCGCCCAGACCGTTTCGGGCAGCTTCCTGGCGAGCATGCACTGCATGGGGGATCAGGAATTGACCGCCTCCGCCCTGCACGGCCTCCCACGGAGGGATGATCGTTGAGTACCCCCTGGCTGACCGTGGCGATGACGACCTACAACGCCCGCGACTACCTGGCGACGGCGCTGGAGAGCGTGCTCGCCCAGGGGGACGACGGGGTCGAGGTGATCGCCGTCGACGACGCATCCACCGACGAGACGTTGACGATCCTGGAATCGTATCGATCGCGGCTGGACTTGCAGGTCATCGCGCGGGAGAAGAACACGGCGAACTGGATGGCCGGGCTGAACGAGGGCCTGCGGCGCGGCCGGGGCGAATATGTCTGCTTCCTCCAGCACGACGACTACTGGCTCGATGGCCGGCTCCGGTCGGCGCGGTCGGCGCTGGCCTGCGAGCCCGATGCCGTGATGCTCCTGCACGCGGCGCGGTTTGTGGATCGCGATGGGGCGTGGCTCGGCGAGTGGAACTGCCCCCTGCCCGTCGGCCGGAGCCTGGCGCCGGAGGAGGTCGTCGAGCGGCTCCTGGTCCAGAACTTTGTCGCCGTCCAGGCCCCGATCTTCCGCCGCGATGCGGCGCTGGGGGTCGGCGGCCTCGACGAGGCGCTCTGGTACTCGGCCGACTGGGACTTCTGGCTGAAGCTGGCCGCGTCGGGCCCGACGATCTACCTGGCGGAGACGTTGTCGGCCTACCGGATCCACGACCACTCGATGACCTGGTGGCGGACCGACGAACAGATCGCCGAGCAGCGGCGTCAGTTGGAGCATGTGCTGGACGGGCACAGCGCGGCCCTGGAAACGCGCCGCTCAATCCGGCTGGCGACGCGACGGGCGGCCCGGTTTTCCATCGAAGTGAACACCACTCTGGCCGCGTACGCGCATCGGCCGGGCCTGCCGGTGATTGGCCTGGGGGCGCGGTTCCTGGGGCTGGGGCCGTCGGGCTGGCATCGCTTCCTCCGCGATTCGCGGATCGTCGAGCGTGTCGCCGCCCGGCTCCGCGCCGGCATGCACC
Organism: Planctomycetales bacterium; assembly: GCA_027449865.1. Lineage (GTDB taxonomy): Bacteria > Planctomycetota > Planctomycetia > Isosphaerales > Isosphaeraceae > JAKAUH01. The sequence continues at coordinate 4,956 of DAIDKV010000140.1, read as the reverse complement.
GCTGGCACAGGACGCCCCATACCGGGGCGATCGGCCGCCGAATCGCTTGACTCGCGCGGGTGTGGATCGCGGGCGTTGTCTGGATGGAGTTTTGACCATGGCCGAACCTCTCTGGCATTCCGTCGTCCGAAGGCTCCTGCCCGGGCCCATCTTCCGCTCCCTCGCGCGACTCCCGCGCAATCCCCTGGCTTATGTCCGCCGCTTCGGGGTGGGGCCGGGGACGGCCCTGTATCACCAATTGATTGGCTTCGGAGGCCACCCGGTCGAGATCGCCATCCCGGGGTTCCGCACCCGGATCCGCCTGCGTGCCGGGACGTCCGACGTGACGACCTTCGAACAGGTCTTCGTCCGGAGGGCGTATCACCTCGCCCCGGGCTTCGAACCCGGATGGATTCTTGACGCGGGCGCGAACATCGGGCTTTCCGCCGTGTTCTTCGCCGATCGCTATCCGGAGGCCCGCATCCTGGCGGTCGAGCCCGACCGGCGGAACTTCGAGCTCCTGGCCCATAATGTCCGGGATTACGCGAATATCCGACCGATTCACGCCGGGCTGTGGAACCGCCGTGTCCCGCTCCGGATCGTCAACCCGGATGACGAGCCCTGGGCGTTCCGGGTCGAGGAGAGCAGGGACGGCGACGGCCTCGCGGCGATCACGGTCGAGGAGGCTCTGGAGGCGCTCGGCGCCGACCGGATCGATCTCCTCAAGCTCGACGTCGAGGGAGCGGAGTGGAAGATCATGGGACAGAGCCAGGGCTGGATCGAGCACGTCCGGGCGATCGTCGCCGAACTTCACGACCCGGCCTGCGAGGCGGCCTTCTTCCGAGCGGTGGGAGGCGGTGACTTCCGGCACCGCCATCTCGGGGGCGATCTCATCCTGGCCTGGCGGGTCGCCGCCTCCGATACCGCGAACCTTTCGTGCGGAATGGGAGGGATGCGATGATATCTCAAATGCGGCGAGGCTTCACGTTGATCGAGCTCCTGGTCGTGATCTCGATCATCGCCATCCTGATCGCCCTGCTGCTGCCGGCCGTGCAGGCGGCGCGGGAGGCGGCCCGGCGGGCGCAGTGTATTAACAACCTCAAGCAGATCGGACTCGGCCTGCACGACTACCACCAGGCGGTCGGGAGCTTCCCGCTGGCGACGGCGGTCGCCTACTCCGCGGTGGGCGTCCGCACCGATTGGGGGACCTGGAGCGGACAGGCGATGATGCTCCCCTACCTGGAGCAGACGCCGCTCTACAACGCGATCAACTTCGACTGGTCCTGCTGGTACGGCACCGGCCAGCCGATCAACGGGACCGCCTTCAACACGAAGATCGGCGGCTTCCTCTGCCCCTCCGATGGCCTCGCCGCGAATGGGAGCGTCAACAGTGGCCTGGTCGCCCTCGGGCACTTCGGGGAGTCGAACCTCAACAATTACCTCGGCAGCCTGGGCACCACGACCAATCCGAACAACCCCACCAGCACCGGGGTGTTCGCCCACTCGACGGCCTATGCCATCCGGAGCATCACCGATGGCACCTCGAACACGATCGCCTTCTCCGAGGGCCTCGTGTCAGGGAATGGTCAGGGCGAGAGGTGGCGGGATGGCGTCGCGACGGCGGCCGGCTCGCCGCTGGGAGTGGGGCTCCTGGACGCCCATTCCAATATCCCGGCGATCCTGGCCGATCTCCGGACCTGTGGCCAGGTCTTCGCGTCGGCGGCAGAGGCCGCCATCAACGACAAGGGCTACCGGTGGGGCGCCGGCTCGCCCGGCTCCGCCTACTTCAACACGATCGTCCCGCCGAACTCATCCTCGTACCCGTGGAGCGGCTGCCGGTTCCGTTGCGGGGGCTGCGGGCTCGAATACGGTCAGTACGAGAACGCGACCAGCATGCACCCGGGCGGGGTCAACGTCCTGATGGCGGACGGCAGTGCCCGATTCGTCAAGAACACGGTCGCCATGAACGTTTGGTGGGCCCTGGGCACGAAGGCGGGTGGCGAGGCGCTCTCGGCGGATAGCTACTGAGTATCCTTCGAATGGCTGACCGAGGCGATGTGATCGGACATTCCACCCGGCCGAACCCCGTCGTTTCACGACCGGCCGGGGGACGATCAAGGGGTCTCCGTCCGCGGCTCGGGCGGCACCGGGTCGGCCCGGGGTCTCGTCGCGTCGGCGGTCGTCGCCCGCTTGATGGTTGCTGTTGACGCGCGGCCCGGCGGTCCCTAGACTCCCTATCGAGTCTCCAGAAGTGCGCCCCGGGCCGGATGCCCGGGGGATGCTGGCCCGCGCAAGCCAGGGCCGGATCGGACCATCGCGGAAAGGATTCCGCCCCATGCGACCGACGAGCCGGATATCGGCCTGGGCCGCCACACTCGCGATGGCGGCCGTCGCCGGAATACTGACGGTCGCCGGCTGTGCGCTGAACAGGCCCGAGAGCCAGCCCGGCCGCGTCTTCCAGCAAATCGGCGGCCACGGCGGCGGCCAGGTGATCCAGCCGAGGCAGTGCCTGATCCGGGTCGCAATCCTCGAACGCCCGTTTCGCGACCCGGCGGTCAACGAGGCCGCCTGGCGCGAGGCCGACGAACAGATCCTCAGCCCCGAGGCGCGCAAGGCGCTCGCCTCCAATGGCCTTCGCGTCGGCCGCATCCTTGGCGAGCTGCCGAAGGAACTGGAGTCGCTCCTTCGCGGCCGGGGACCCGGCCAGGATGCGGTCGAGCCGGCCAACCTGCTGCTCGAGAGCGGTCAGGCCTCGCCGATTAGCCTCACCCCCCGAATGCCGGAGGTCAGCCTGCTCCTCAGTCGCGGCGACCGCGTCACCGGCCGCGACTACACCGACGCCAGCGGCTTCCTTCGAATCACCCCCAGCCACTCCGGCGCCCGGGGAGTCTCGCTCCGAATCACTCCCGAAATCCACCACGGACCCGTCCAGCGCACGTTTCCCACCCTGCCGAATCCCTCCGGCCTCGCCCCACAACAGTTCAGCATCCGCGACGCCCAGAAGGAAGAAATCCTCACCGACCTCGCCTTCGACCTCACGCTGGAAGACGGCCAGGTCGCGATCCTCGGCACCAATCCCGAGTCGATCCAGAGCCTCGGCACGTTCCTCTTCAGCCCGAAATCGGCCGAAAACCAGGACCGCCGGCAGCGAATCGTTCTGATCTGGGCCTCGCGGAACATGAGCGGCGTGATCGCCGCCGCCCCGAAGGCCGACCGCCCCAAACGCCCGAAGCCCGCGATCACCGAGCCCCCCGCCAACCCGGCGCCGCCGGATCCCACCCCGCCACCGATCCCAGCCACACCGCCACCGTCCTCGGGAGGAAAGTGATCCGTAGGACGAACCTTTACTGACCTCGGAACCTCTATAACCGAACACAACAAGGAGCCTGACCATGGATGGTGAACGGCGACGCGAACGGCTAGATTGGAAGGGTCTGCGGGTCGAGGGAACCGAGGTGAAGCCCCGCTACCTTCGCTGGAAGGCGCATGCGGCGCACGGGGTGGGAGCGGGAGCGGGATCGGGCACTGGCGGCGGGATCACGGCGCCTCACCGGATGGCCCGGGCCTGGCGGGACCGTCGAGCGGAGTTGCGGGTCATGAGTTCGGAGACGGAGTCTGGCGACGAACAGGGCCCCGGCGGCGGTCGTCGAGGCGGCTCCGACCGGGTCCGGCTCGATGGGTCGGACGGCGAGGGAGGCGGACAGATCCTCCGGACGGCGCTCTCGCTCTCGCTGCTCACGGGGCGTCCGTTCCGGATCGAACGGATTCGGGCCAATCGCGAGAAGCCGGGCCTTCGACCGCAGCACAAGACGGCCGTCGAGGCCGCCGCCGAACTCGGCCACGCGCGGGTCGTCGGCGCGGCGATCGGATCACGCGAGCTCTCGTTCTCGCCGGCCGAATACGAGCCGAGAGACCTCATCCTCGACATCGGCACCGCCGGCTCGACGGGCCTGGTCCTTCAGACGCTCCACCTGCCGCTGGCCCTCCGCGCCGACTCGGGCATCCGCGTGATCCTCACCGGCGGCACCTTCAACCCGAAGGCCCCGGCGTTCCCCTTCCTGGAATCGACCTGGCGCGGGTATCTCTGGGCACTCGGCATGCCGACCTCGCTGACCATGCCCGCCGCCGGCTTCTACCCCAAGGGCGGCGGACGCCTCGAAGCCTGGATCGAGCCGGCCCAGCCGCGCCCGTGGTCGGCAACCTCGCGCGGCCCGCTCCGTCGGATTCGAGGTGTCGCTGGCGTCGCCAACCTCCGCGACGAGATCGCCGAGCGAATGATCGCCCGCGCCGTCGAGCGGTTGAAGGCGGCCGGTCTCCTCGCCGAGGGCGTTGACCTCGCGATCGAGGCCGAGCGATGGGCAAGCCCCGGCCAGGGCGCCGCGATCGCGCTCGTCACCGAGCACGACGGCTCGATCCCCGCCACTTTCGTCGGCCTGGGCGAGCGCGGCAAGACCTCCGAAACCGTCGCCGATGAGGCCGTCGACCAGCTCCTCGCCTTCGAGGCCATCGCCGATGCTCCTGTCGATCCGCATTCGGCCGACCAGATCCTGCTCCCACTCGCCATGGCGCCCGGGCGGAGCGAGTTCGCGGTGAGCGAGGTCACCGAGCACCTCCGGACCAACGCCCGGACCATCGCCGCGTTCCTCGAACGGACGATCACGATCGACGAGCCCGAGGCCCCCGGCCAGCCTGGACGCGTGGTCATCGAATAGGAAGCGACCGATCGAAGCGGCCTGATCGATCGCTCACACCCCGGGGCTGCGCCCGCTCTCGCCGGCGACACCCGAGTGTCGTGCGCTCGGATCCAGAGCCTCTGCGGAGGATGTCGATCATGTCGTCGTCCGAATCTCAGAATCACGATCAACGCCTCAAGGTGCTCCTCAAGGAGTTCTTCGGCGTCTTCTTCGATGGCTTCTTCCCGCTCTGGGCGGCACGGTTTGATTTCACCAACATCGAATGGCTCGACAAGGAACTGTT